>PXEJ01000248.1 GCA_003566215.1 Cyanobacteria bacterium T3Sed10_376R1m
TTCTCCTCGATGCCTTTGCCGCCGAAATCGTCGATAAAATCCCCTATAAATCTTTACAAAAAAGATTAACTCTGTGTGTAACTTGTCGCACTTTATAAAAATAAAATCCTATCATTTCAATCTCCCCATACCGGGAGATTTTCAACATACTCAATTGCCAAAACTTCCATATATTTGAGGACTTTTTTGATATAAAGTTGATCTAAAAGTAAAAAATCAAGTAAAATGCAGAAATCCTAAACTCTTAAAGAAACAATTATTCTTTAATCAATATTCCATGGAGACGCAAGAATTTGCCGAACATTTCCCCTTATTTCATAACCTTAATAACGAAACCGTTGAATGGTTATTATCCCTTGTAGAAAAAGAAATATATGGAATAGGAGAAACAATAATTGCCCAAGACGACTGGGGTAGTGGTTTTCACCTAATTGAGTCTGGGTGGGTAAAAGTACAGCATTTTTATATCGGTAAACCTATAACCATTGAAATTATAGGAAAAGGTGGTTTTGTCGGTGAAGTGGGCATATTAGGGCAAAATAACTTTAACAGTCAAGTTATCGCTATTTCTAACGTCCAGCTTTTAACTATCTCTGCCCAAAGATTTATACAAGTCTTATTTCGTGATGCACAAATCCAAAACCGTCTTTTGAAAATAATGGTAAATCGAGTTACTGAGTATCAAAAATCTTCTCGATTTCATCATCAACCAACAAAAGTAAGATTAGTTACAGTTTTAATTTCCCTTGCCGATAAGTATGGTAAAGTAACAGAAAATGGCACAGAAATTTATAGCTTGGATATTCAAGATTTAGCTGACTTAGCACTGCTTTGTGTAGAAGAATGTCATCAAATTATTGAAAAACTAGAAGATAAAAATTTAATTAAGTTTAATCCTAATGATGAATGTCTTATACTGACAAACATTAAACAACTTCATCATATAATTGGACAACTTGGTAATGAGTAATGGTTAACAAGAAATGATCTAAAATAAGATAAGTTGAATATGCTTATTATCTCTTTTTTCATTTATAAAATTGTAAATATTACTCAAAAAAACAATGAATAAGATATTGCCTAATTTATATTATCAAGTCTCCCTAGAAAATCCTCAACTACACTTATTTCAAATTACATTAACTATTAATAATTGGGGTGATAAACAATTAGAATTAAAAATGCCCGTATGGACACCCGGTTCTTATTTAGTTAGGGAATATGCTAGACATTTACAAGATTTTAACGTTATAAATGAAGACACTCAAGATATATTGTTATGGGAAAAAATATCTAAAAATTGTTGGCAAATAAATACAGAAAATATTTCAAATATAGTAGTTAAATATCAAATATATGCCAATGACTTAACTGTTAGAACTAATCATTTAGATTCTACCCATGGTTATTTTAATGGTGCAGCTTTATTTTTTTATATTCCTGAATATCAAAATATTCCCCTAACTATTTCTATTATCCCTCCACAACCAGATTGGCAAGTAACTACATCATTATTAAAAATCGGTAATCATACATTTTCTGCCGATTGTTTTGATACTTTAGTAGATAGCCCTTTTGAAATTGGTACTCACAAAATTAGTAATTTTGTTGTACTAGATAAACCCCATCAATGGGTGATTTGGGGTCAAGGTAATATTCAAGAAGAAGAAATAATCAAAGATACTAAAGCGATTATTGAAACAGAAGCAAAGTTGTTTGGGGATTTACCTTATGAAGATTATTTTTTCCTCTTACATCTGTCTGGTAGTGGTTTTGGTGGTTTAGAACATAAAAATTGTTGTGTTTTAAATTATCCTCGATTTGGTTTCAAAAAAAAGGATAAATATAATCGTTTTATTCAGTTAGTAGCCCATGAATTTTTCCATCTTTGGAATGTGAAAAGAATTCGTCCAAAGGAGTTAGAAACCTTTGATTATAGCCAAGAGAATTATACTTCTTCTCTTTGGTTTTGTGAGGGTACAACTAGCTATTATGATATTCTTATTCCTTATCGTGCCAAAATTTATAATAGGCAGGTAATGTTTGATTTAATCAGTAAAGATATTACTCAATATTTATTTACTCCGGGAAGAAATATTCAACCTTTAAGAGAGTCTAGTTTTGATGCTTGGATTAAGCTATATCGCCGTGATACTTATAGTAATAATAACCAAATATCTTATTACTTAAAAGGTCAGTTTATTTCATTATTTCTAGATTTATTAATTAGAAAAAATACTGAAGGAAAAAAATCCCTTGATGATGTAATGGCTCAAATGTGGGTAAGGTTTGGAGTTGATGAAATTGGTTACACTGAAAAAGAATTGAAAGAAGTTATCGAGGAAGTTGCGCAGACTGATTTAACAGAGTTTTGGGATTTATACTTAAACTCTACTACGGAGTTGCCTTTCAATGAATATTTAAGACCTTTTGGCTTGAAGGTTGAAGGGAAAAAAGCTAAAAATACTTATCCCTATTTGGGTATTATTCTGCAAAAAGAAGGTTGTTTGGAAAAAATTAGTTTTGTTGATGCTAATTCCCCGGCTGGGAAGGTTGGTATTGAGGCAGGGGATGAGTTGTTGGCTATTGATGGTTTTCGAGTAAATGCTGATTTATTGACTGAAAGATTACAAGATTATCAAGTAAATGATGTTATTGCCGTGACAATTTTCCATCAGGAGGAGTTAAAAACCTTGGAGGTTACTTTGGGGGATATTTTACCTTCTTCTTATCAGCTTAAGATAATGGATAAGTTAACTAAAAGTCAAAAGTTTTTGCTCAATAATTGGTTGGGTTTAGATGAGTAGTTAGGTTTAAATTTTTTATTAATATATTTTCGATGAAATTTTTTGTTATTTCCTTTTTGGTCATCTTTTCGTTGTTGATAACGGGGGAGTTATTATTAAGATTTGTTTGGGGCTTTGGAAATCCATTAATCTATATTAAAGATGATAAAATTGGCTATTTATTAGCTCCTAATCAAGTAACGAGGCGTAATGGTAATTTGATTAAAATTAATAGTTATTCCATGAGAAGTGAGGAGATAAGTTCATGGAAAACTTCTCAAGATTTACGGTTATTTTTGTTGGGAGATTCTATTGCTAATGGGGGATGGTGGACAAATCAAGATAAAACTATTTCTAGTTTATTAAAAGAGTTTATTACTGAAAAAAATTTGGGTTTTAATGAAGTGGAAGTTTTAAATGCTTCTGCAAATTCTTGGGGTGTTAGAAATCAACTAGCTTATTTAGAAAAATATGGTACTTTTTCAGCGGATATTTTAATTTTGTTATTAAATACTGATGATTTATTTTCTTTTGCTCCTTCTTCTGTTAATGTGGGCAGAAGTTCTTCATATCCAGATAAAAAACCTGTTTTAGCTTTTCAAGAATTTTTTATTAAAGTATTTCCTCCTTCTATTCATCCAGATTTACAAAATTTGCCACGGGAAAAGGGTGATGTTGTACAATTTAATTTGGATGCTTTAATAAAAATAAATGATCTTGTTACTGATAATAAGAGTAATTTTATTGTGGCTCTAACTCCTTTGCAAAGGGAAGTTTTGCCTCCTTATTCGAGGGATTATGAGGTTAGGGCAAGGGAAAGGTTAAATGATGTAATTAATGACCATAATATAAGTTATGTTGATTTTTTGACTTTTTTTCAAGGGGAAAGTGACCCCAAAAGTTTGTATCATGATCATATTCATTTGAATAGTAAGGGAAATGATTTTGTTATGAGAAAATTGGCAGAAATGATTATTGAATAAGTTATCTATTTTTTATTTTAAATTAGGTGCGATCGCACTTTTTCCATTAATATTTTCTAAAGTCAAAGAAAAATCCTCTTCCCAAACTTTACCATCAAGGGCTAACTTTTCAATATAACTAGCTAAACGCAGAGCCTTAAGGGCTTGTTGTCCCCCTACCGAGGGTTGATTCCCCCCCCTAACACAACTAGCAAAATGTTCTAATTCAGCGTGTAAAGGCTCAATATTGCTAGTATAAACCTTTTCAATTAGGCCATCTTGACGATAAAGAATTTGTCCGTAATCGGTGGTATAGTTAGCGGTAGTCTGACGGTGAATTAAAATTTCATTATTGAGAAAATCTGCTTCGGTTAAACTGGTTTTACAATGGGCAGTAATGCGGCGAATTTTACGATGGGTTACTTTACTAGCGGTGACAGTGGCGACAATACCATTAGCAAAGTTAAAAGTTGCGGTAACATAATCTAAATATTGAGATTCAGGGGCTTTGCTACCACTAGCACTGAGTTTGACCACAGGGGAACTAGCTAGTTCTAAAAAGAGATCCAAATCATGTATCATTAAGTCTAGCACCACAGAAACATCATTAGCTCGATCGGAATAAGGACTCATACGATGTGCTTCTAAAGCCAAAAGATTTTCTGTTTTTAAAATCTTGCTCAATTCTTGAAAGGCAGGGTTAAAACGCTCAATATGTCCCACTTGTAAAATACAATTAGCCTCGGCGGCGGCATTTACCAAAGACTCTGCCTCTTCAATACTAGCGGCGATAGGCTTTTCAATTAAA
>PXEJ01000299.1 GCA_003566215.1 Cyanobacteria bacterium T3Sed10_376R1m
AAACTAGCTAGTCAGGGAAGTCAAAAACAAGCAAATCAAGAATTATTAATCAACCTCAGTCAAATGTTGCGAGAAGTTGCCCTACGTAACCTTGCTCGTCAAAGTACCTTGTTGTATGGGAGAGATGACTTGCCCCTGAGTCAATTACAACCAGAGAAAACAGCCATCGTCTCTGCTAAAACCCAAACATTACAAGAAATTTTAAAAGAAGCTCAAACTCCCGAAAAAATTGAACAAAAACCCGTTAATATTTTGCTTGTGGGTAGAACAGGTGCCGGAAAAAGTAGTTTAATTAATACTCTATTCAATGCCAAAAGGGCAGAAGTTGATCTTTTACCTAGCACCACACAAATAAAAAGTTATCAATGGAATACTGACAATGGGGAAACATTAAACTTGCTAGATACCCCGGGCTACGAACAAATTAACCGCCCTGAGTACCTTGAAAAAGTTTTAGACTATGGCCACAATGCCGATATTATCTTACTTTTAAATCCAGCACTCGATCCGGCACTACAAATGGATAAGGATTTTTTAGTCAAATTAGAAACAGATTTACAGAAAATTCCTATTTTCACCATTGTTACCCAAGTTGATCGCCTTCGTCCCGTGCGGGAGTGGCAACCTCCCTATGATTGGGAAACGGGGAATAAGGCAAAAGAAATTTCTATCCGAGATGCGGTTAACTATCGTCAAGAAAATTTAGGGGAGTTTTGTACTGGGGTTTTACCTCTTGTCACCGTTAATTATGGCGAAAATCGCCGACAAGCTTGGTATGATGATATTTTAGCTTTAAATATTTTAAGGGCGATCGCCCCTGCCAAACAATTAAGACTAGCTCGTTTTTTCCGAAACCTTGAGGCAAGAAGTGTCGCTGCCGCCAAAATTATTGACAAATATACCTTTCAAATGACCACCAGTCAGGGACTAACCACCCTATTAAAAAGCCCCGTATTACAATTTATTTCTACCCTCACCACTGGTTCACCCCAACTAGCCTATTTACTCGCAGAAAAAATTCCCGTAGAGCAACTACCCATTGTCATTGGCAAACTACAATTAAGTTATGATTTATTCTCTTTATTAAGTGTTAATAGTGAAAAGAAAATACAATTTGATTTCTTATCTTTATGGACACTATTAATAGAAACTAAAACCACTCCCGATATTGAAGCATGGGCATTAGGTCACTCTTTGCTAGAATATTGGACAAAAAATCTTAGTTTCAATCAACTTCAAGAAAGATATAATTATTATCTAAAAATAAAATCTAATTCTTAACTAATTGCTTAATGACTTCCCTCGCAGAATCAAGATTTAATTCTTTCTGACCATTAGTGATAATTTGTCGCCCAATTACATTCATACCAATATAAGATAATTGGGATCTCATCGCCAGTAAAACATATTGTCCACCCCCTCCACTATGGGTTGCAATTACCGCTGGTTTTCCATTAAAACAACTTCGCCAATCATCACTGCTGACACTCAGCCATGCGATCGCACTATTAAGAGTAGGAGGAATACCACCATTATATTCAGGAGCTACAAATATCATTCCTTCACTATGGGTTAAAATCTCCGATAACTGTTGTACTTTTTCAGGAATACCCAATTTCCCTTGATTTTTAGGAGTGTAAATAGGCAAGTCTTCTTCTACCAAATCAATAAGTTTAGTATTGGCACCCATTTCTTGAGCGATTTGTTCAAGTTGCCGAGCCAAGGCTAAATTTTTATTATTACTAGCAACAAGGATAGAGATTTTCATAAAACTAAAATTAATTTTCAAAAGTTAAGGCTTTCTTTCCTTAATAAGTGGTCTATAGGGGTCTAATAAATCAATATAAATAATATCTTCCCTTCTAATTTGTTCGGTAATAGGTCTTAATTGAGCCAACGCAGTTAATTGTTCTGGTAATTTAGAAGTATAAGCTCCTAAGTGGATTTTACCCAAATCCGTTGTTAAAATAATATTATTAGGATTTTCCCAGTTAATTTCAGTAATAGGAACAACAGATTGACTAATTAAATCATATAAATTTTCCCAATAAGGTAAATATAGAACAGGATTACCAAACACTTTTAATTGTGGTAGTTTTTCTTGCTCCGTTTGCAGATTTTGGTACATTTGATTATCTACAAAAATCCCCTCAGAATTAATATAACCAATATGCCCCGTGCTAACCTGACCATTTTCTCCAGTTATCGCACCAAAAGCAAGGGCAACAGGTTGTTTTTCTCGAACTTCAATGGTTACACTGGGAGGTAATATTTGCTTAATAACAGTAATATCTTGTAAAGGAGCTTTTTGGTTCAAATCCTGAGCTAGTTTGTCCCCAGATAGAGTTAGAATTGGTTGGGGATACTCTAAAGGTATTAACTGACGGATTTCATCATCAGATAATAATTCATTACCATTTACATTAATTTGTTCTGCACTATCCAAAACCCATTGGGGGAGAGTAATCCACCAGAAAACTCCCACGGAAGCTCCCAAAATAACTACAAAACGAAAAAACATCTCCCGATGACGGGCAGAACGTTCTTTTTTTAGCCTTTGACGACGCTCTTTGATTTCCGAAGCAGAAATTTTATGTTTACTTCCAGTCATAATCTTAAGCAGATTCTGATTTTAGTAAGGATGATGGATGTAACAATAACTCGGCAGTACTGCGTTTTTCTACCATTTCTTTGGTAATTAAACATTTACTCAAGTCTTTGCGCGAAGGAATCTCGTACATGATGTCGAGCATAATTTCTTCTACAATGCCCCGCAATGCCCTTGCTCCAGTTTTACGGCGATAGGCTTCTTGGGAAATGGCACTAATTGCTTCTGGTTCAAATTCTAAAATTACATCATCCATACCAATTAATTTTTGATATTGTTTGACCAACGCATTACGAGGTTTAGTTAAAATAGCAGTTAAGGCTTCTTCATTGAGAGAATCTAACACTGCCACAACAGGTAAACGTCCAGCAAATTCAGGAATTAAACCAAAACGGACCAAATCATCTGGTTGTAGTTGACGGGCTGCCTCAGATATTTTTTGTTCTTTGCTTTTATTTTCGTCTGGAACTTCAAAGCCTAAAACTTTTTGCTGATGATTTTGTTCAATAATTTTATCTAAACCGCTAAATGCACCACCGCAAATAAATAGGATATTGCTCGTATCAATGGTAATACAGTCTTGATAGGGGTGTTTTCTTCCTCCTTGGGGTGGAACATTTGCCACTGTACCTTCTAACATTTTTAATAATGCTTGTTGTACACCTTCCCCTGATACATCTCTGGTGATAGAAGGATTTTCACTTTTTCGGGCAATTTTATCAATCTCGTCAATATAGATAATACCCCTTTGAGCTTGAGCTGTATCTAAGTCAGCTACCTGTAATAGTCTTAATAAAATATTTTCTACGTCTTCTCCGACATAACCTGCTTCTGTTAAGGTGGTAGCATCTGCGATCGCAAAAGGAACATCCAAAATTTTAGCTAAAGTTTGAGCCAATAAAGTTTTACCAGAGCCAGTGGGCCCGATTAAAAGAATATTTGATTTTTGTAACTCAATGGCATCATCAGGAGTTAATAAATCATCTTGATTTTCCTTGACACTAAGACGCTTATAGTGATTATATACTGCCACACAAAGAACTTTTTTTGCCTCATCTTGCCCAATAACATACTCATCTAACTTGGCCTTAATTTGCTTAGGTTTGGGTAACTCACTCAAAACAAGAGGGGAATCATTTGTCTTAGTGGGGGTACTTTTTTGTGCAGACTTATGTTTATGATGACCAGTGGCAAGAGGAGAACTAATCAACTCCTCATCCAAAATTTCATTACATAACTCAACGCACTCATCACAAATATAAACCCCAGGACCTGCGATTAATTTACGAACCTGTTCTTGAGACTTACCACAAAATGAACATTTAAGATGGGAGTCGTATTTAGACATGACACTATTTTTTTACTACTTTAACAATCTATTTTTCTAGTTCTCCTCAAAGCAAAAGAAAACATTAACTTGGAAAATTAGGCAACTAGAGGAAGGATTAATGTTATTTATATCTAGAAATATTCCGATAAATCAATATCTTTACGATTTAAAGGTAATTTAACCCCTTCCCTAAGGATAATATCATCAATAATTCCATAGTCTTTCGCCTCTACAGAAGACATATAAAAATCTCTCTCCGTATCTTCCCCAATACGTTCCATGGATTGTCCAGTGTGATGAACCAAAATTTGGTTTAATTGTTTTTTGATGTAGAGGATTTCGGCCGCCTGAATTTCAATATCACTGGCTTGACCTTGTGCACCGCCTAAAGGCTGGTGAATCATGATACGAGAGTTCGGTAAACCTAATCTTTTACCTTTTGCTCCTCCAGCTAACAAAAAAGCTCCCATACTAGCCGCAATACCGTAGCAAATAGTTGATACATCCGGTTGTATTTGTTGCATGGTGTCGTAAATTGCCATCCCTGAATAGACAGAGCCGCCGGGGGAGTTTATATAGATGTATATATCTT
>PXEJ01000231.1 GCA_003566215.1 Cyanobacteria bacterium T3Sed10_376R1m
AGTAGAAGCTAAATTAGTGGTTAGTATGGCCAAAACTACTATCTATCCTGCGGCGATTAACTATCTATCTAAATTGACCAATACCATGACGAATTTAAATGGTTTAGGCATTAGTTTAGAAAATACAACCATTAAAAAAGTATCTAGTTTGGCTAATTCGATGATGATGGAAGTAGAGAAATTAAGTGATGCTTTGCAAAAGCATGATTTTGCAGACACTGAAGCACACATGAAATACTTTGCTAAAACTATTCGTCCGATGATGGATCAAGTTCGACAATATGCCGATGGTCTTGAGGGGGAAATTGCTGATGAACTATGGCCTTTGCCTACTTATCAGGAAATGTTGTTTATTAAGTAAGGTTTTGTCTAAAAAATAGAGCTGTTTATTTTTTTAGTTGTGGGGGGAGATAGAACAATTAAATTAATTGTTCCTCTCCTCTTTTTTATCGTTTTTCAATGGGGTTAACCAATAACACTAAAAGCGATAACAAATCCTAATACCGCCCCGAATACAATTAAGGCATAAAATTGAGCTCGTCCATTTTCCAAGTATTTTAAGCCTTCACCACTAACTATGGTAAATAAACCCGTTAGGTTAACTGCACCATCTACGACTTTATAATCAACTTCCATAATTGCCCGTGCCATACGACGACAACCCTTGACAAATATACGATCATAAAAGTCGTCAAAGTACCATTTATTGAGGGAAAATTGGTATAGAGTGGGAAATTTAGATGCGATCGCACTAGGATCAATTTTCTTACTACTATACATCAAAGAAGCAAGAGTAATTCCAATTAAAGCAATACCCACAGAATTACCTGCCATAATCAGAAATTCCGTTAAATCAAAATGATGAGCAACTTCCATCACGTCCCCATTAGGAGAAGCAATAAACTCTTCAAAACGATTATTCCAAGGCATTCCTAGAAAACCAATAACCACAGAAGGAATCGCCAACATCATCAAAGGAAAAGTCATGGTTAAAGGAGATTCATGAGGTTTATCCCCATGATGTCCAGCATCTGTCGGAATAACATTGGCCTCTTGTAATAACTGTTCTTGCATTTTATGATCATTTCCCCTAAATTCTCCTCCAAAGGTCATAAAATACATTCGGAACATATAAAAAGCAGTTAAACCAGCAGTCAACCAACCGATTAACCATAAAGCCGGATTTGCTTCAAAAGCTAACCCTAAAATTTCATCCTTAGACCAAAATCCAGCAAAGGGAGGGATACCACAAATGGCCAAAGTACCAACTAAGAAACAAGTGGAGGTAATGGGCATATATTTGCGTAGCTTACCCATTAAACGCATATCCTGTGCCAATACTGGCTCATGACCCACGACTTCTTCCATACCGTGAATTACAGAACCAGAACAAAGGAACAACATGGCTTTAAAATAAGCATGGGTCATTAAATGAAATAAACCAGCACTATAAGCACCAATACCCATGGCCATTACCATATAACCTAGCTGAGAAATTGTAGAGTAAGCCAAACCCTTTTTAATATCATTTTGGGTTAAAGCAATAGTTGCCCCCAATAGAGCAGTAAAACAACCTACCCAAGCAATTAAATTCATCGCCACAGGGATAGGTTCAAATACAGGGTACATTCTAGCGATTAAAAACCCCCCAGCGGCCACCATGGTAGCTGCATGAATGAGTGCGGAGATAGGAGTAGGACCTTCCATGGCATCAGGAAGCCATACATGGAGTGGGAACTGGGCTGATTTTGCCACAGGACCTAAAAAGACCAAAACCGCTAACAGTGCCGCTAACCACCCAGCCAGTTGTCCTGAGATGACTAATTCATGGAGTCTTATCCCCATTTCACCAAAATCAAAGCTTCCCGTTGCCCAATATAAGCCAAGCATCCCGAGTAATAGACCAAAATCCCCTACACGGTTGGTGACAAACGCCTTTTGACAAGCATCAGCGGCGGCTTTGCGATCGTACCAAAAACCGATCAAAAGATAGGAACACATCCCCACCAATTCCCAGAAAATATATACTTGTACAAGGTTAGGACTGACCACTAACCCCAACATAGACGCACTAAAAATACTTAAATAGGCATAAAAGCGCACATAACCTTCATCATGGGCCATATATCCATCTGTGTAAATCATCACCAATAACGCAACGGTGGTAACGATTACCAGCATTAAAGAGCTTAAGTGATCAATGGTATAACCCATGCTCAGGGAAAAATCCCCAGCACTAGCCCATTCGATCATTTTGGTATAAGGTTCTGCTCCTTGCCACTGACTCCAAAACAGAGCAACAGAAAGGGCTAAACAAGCCCCTAAAGTGGAAATAATAAAAATTGAGTTAACTTGTCGTAGTTTGTTTGTGGCTTGGTTAAAAGAAATTAAGCCAATACCCACTATCATTGCAGAGAGTAGGGGTAAAGTTGGCACTAACCAAGCATATTCATATAATTTTAAACTGTCCATGCAGATTATCTATTTTATTTATTGATAACGCTATCATTGTGACATAGGATTACTGTGAATGATCAAAAAATGTTACTACTTCAAGGGTATCTTCTTCTCAAAATTTTTTATAAACTCAAAGGCGAACAAACTGTTCGCCTTATTACTAATTATTTGTTAGGTTGAGGAGTCATGCGTAAATAAGGTTTAATTTCGGTGACACCTTTAGGAAATTTCTGTTTAGCTTCTTCGGTGGGAATAGAAGGTACTACTACACAATCGTCACCGTCTTGCCAATTCGCTGGGGTGGCTACTTGATGATAATCGGTTAACTGTAAAGAATCAATTACTCTCAGAATCTCATCAAAGTTACGACCTGTACTAGCAGGGTAGGTAATAGTTAATCTTAATTTTTTGTTAGGATCAATAATAAATACACTTCTGACGGTAAGGTTATTTAAGGATTTGGGATGAACCATTCCGTATAAATCTGCCACAGTGCGATCGCCATCTGCTAAAATGGGATAATTAACGGTAGTATTTTGAGTTTCGTTAATATCACAGATCCAACCTTTGTGAGATTCTACATCATCAACACTAAGGGCAATGGTTTTAACGTTACGTTTTTGAAACTCAGACTGCAAACTAGCTACAGTTCCTAACTCAGTGGTACAAACGGGAGTATAATCCGCAGGATGAGAAAAAAGCACCACCCAGCTATCACCAGCCCAATCGTGGAATTTAATTTCACCTTCACTAGAAGCTTGGGTAAAATCAGGAACGGTATCTCCTAATTGTAATGTCATATATTTTATATTCCTCTACTAAAAAATTTAGCTTCAATTTGTCTCACATTTTACCATAAAAGCGATTGAGTATAATGAATGTAAGATTCTCCACAACGAATTTATGAGAACAACTAAACAATGAACAATTGTATAGGTTTTATTCTCTGTGGTTTAGTATCTGGGATTTTGTACTTTTAACTATTATTTTGTAAAAAAACTTGACTTTTGTGTATTTTTTGATACTTGTACTATTCCTAAACCCTTGATATTTATAGTTTTTTGTTTATTCAATAAACTCTATTTAATTCAGGCTAATATGACTATTTTTTTATTACTGTAGGTCTGAAAATTTATCCTTGTTTTTGCCGAAATTATTAAGAATTTGGGTAATTTAAAGAAAAGCAAAATTTTAGATTAAATTGTCTTTTTTTAGATAATTTAATAATCCCTGACAAGAATCTAAAAGTAAATCAATAACATGATGAAAACCAGCTTCACCACCATAATAAGGGTCTGGTACTTCTTGATCATTATATTTAGAAGTAAAGTCACACATTAACTTAATTTTGTCTCGATATTTTCCTTTTAAATCAAGGGATAAAATATCTTGATAATTAGACTTATCCATTGCTAAAATTAAATCGTAATATTCAAGATCAAAATCTTCAATCTGTCTTGCTTTTCCTACTAATTTAATACCTCTTTTTTTTGCCGCTTCCCTCATTCTAGCATCTGGACTCGCTCCAATATGATAACTAGATGTACCAGCAGAATCACAGGTTATTTTATCTGCTAATCCCTCTTTTTCAACTAAGTAACGCATAATATTCTCAGCAGAAGGAGATCTACAAATATTACCTAAACAAACAAATAAAAGTTTTATCATTGTCCTAATTTTTATAAAAATTATTTTAATTTGAAAATATAATCCCCCTAACCTGCCTCCTCACTTAAGGGAAGTGATTTACATCAACTTTTTAGAAATAATTTAAAAATTTTTCAAAAAACAAGGGCATAGTTTCAATTTTCCCTGACATCACTTATTTAGCAGAGCCTAATTCATACAAGATGGGTAATAAATACCCACCTTTTTAAAATTACATACCGGGAAGTCCAAAACTACCTGTTAACTCTTCCATTCTTTCACGCATGGTTTCGGTAGATTTTTGATAAGCCTCTTTTAGGGCTGTAGTGACACTAGCAGAGAGAACTTCTGAACCTTGGGCAAGGGCTTCTTCTTTAATTTCTACTTTCAAAGGCTCTTGATTTCCACTCATGGTAATAACCACT
>PXEJ01000389.1 GCA_003566215.1 Cyanobacteria bacterium T3Sed10_376R1m
ATCTTCATTAATTATTTTTCTGCCTTGACGGGAACTTAAATGATTTCTGGTAAGGTATATTTTTTTATGAGGTTGATTTTGAGAAGGTTTTATAAAAGCAGATTTAATCATTTGACAAAGTTCTAAACTCGGATTTCGTCTAATTTCCTCTAATTTAATCGTAACGACTTCCTTTGCCCTTAAAGATTTAATCTTTCTTGAATCTAATATCTCAAAAAAATTAAACCCCAATTTTCTAATGGCTTGACCTTGATAAGAGCGACCAAAAAAACTCTGGGGTAAATATATTTTATCAAACTTAATTTCTGTTTTATGATGACTCAAGTAAATCAATTTTGGCAAGGTTTCATAAGTCCAATGAAAATAAGAATAATTGTGTCTTTCATGGACAAGGCATATTACTATTTTATTATCAAAAATTTTATTTATAGAAGATAAATCTAAATTATGTCGAACTTTATCACCTAATTCTCGTGGAAAATTTATAAAAGCACCATTTTTATCATAGGTTTCACCTTTACTATTAATATATCCTCCTTTTACTCTTAGATAACTTACTGGAAAGTTATTAGATTTTGTGATTTCATGGTTACTTTGTTTAACATTTGACATAAGTATTCTCCACCAAGTTAAAATAATTAATCAACTGAGTACCTAACATAACTTTATTAATTTTAAAAAGTATGAACATTTTTCTTTTATGGGAAATAAAAACTTCTGCTCCTTGATAGAGATAAATCTCATAAGCAATAAAAACTCGATAAAAGAATAATAATAAAATGTTAACTCAAGAAAGTGAAAGATTAAAGAAATTATTATTTTGAAGTGGTAACAAAGACATTAGTTAAATTTTTGTAGAAACTGAACGTAAAACATCAGGAATGAGAGTATCTTCTGAAAATTCTAAAATCGTTTCACTATAGCCAAGATAACCCGAATTAGTAAAAAATAACAACATCCTTGAGAGGGCAATCCAAATTTCTTGTTCAAATTCCCAATCTCCCCCCATAGGAGAATAACCGCAAATTGATTTTAATGCCCAAAAGTAATTATTTCTGACAATTGAACCATTTTTTTTGTACTCTGGTAGGTCATTTTTGGTAATATAAATGATATTGTCTTCAAGATAACTTTTCATTAAAATATCTAAATCTTAATTTTTTATTTTTTTTAAATTAATCGTTGATCAACTACTAATTAAATATTCTTTTTTTCTTAAAATTATTACAATAATGCCCCTAAATTTTCGTAATATTAACACCCTTTGGAGTTCTTTAATTGTTGAAACATTAGCTCAATTAGGTTTAGAAAATGCCGTTATTTGCCCCGGTTCTAGATCTACCCCTTTAACCATCGCCCTTGCCCAACATCCTACCATAAAAACTATTCCTGTTTTAGATGAAAGATCAGCCAGTTTTTTTGCATTAGGCATTGCCAAAGGTAGCCACAAACCAACAGCCTTAGTATGCACATCAGGTACAGCTGGGGCTAATTTTTATCCTGCGGTAATCGAGGCGAAATATAGCTATGTACCTTTGATTATCTTAACAGCAGATCGCCCTCCAGAAATGCGTCAATGCCATAGTGGGCAAACCATAAACCAAGTTAATTTATATGGTAATTATCCTTGTTGGCAAACAGAATTATCTTTACCTTCTTTGGATTTAGATAGGTTATATTATCTACGACAAAATATTATTTATGGTTGGGAAAGAGCAACTTTTCCAGTAGCTGGAGTTGTTCATTATAATATTCCTTTTCGTGAACCTTTACCCCCTATAAAACAGTTAAATTATTCTACCCAAAAGCAAGAAAATATAATTAATAAACTATTAAATAATATTGATTTTAAGCACAGTAATCGATCATCTTATATTACACCTAACTATCACTATATTCAAGAGTGGAAAAAGTGCAAAAAAGGTTTAATTATTGCAGGTTTAGACAATTCTAGTAACCCTGAACTATATTGTCGTGCGATCGCCCTTCTTGCCCAAAAACTTAACTATCCGACATTAGCCGAAGCATTATCCCCAGTTCGTAACTATGAAAAACTTAATAACAATTTGATTTGTAACTATGATTTAATTCTTAGAAATCCAAATTATCAAGAAACATTAATTCCTGAAATAGTAATTTTAATAGGAGAATATCCTACCAGTAAAGAATTAAGAAAATGGCTAAATCAACATAAAATTAATACTTATATTATTACCTCTTGCGATGATAATTTAGATGCTTTACATAGTAACACTATTCATATAAGAACCAACATTATTAACTTAGTTAAAAATATAGAAAAAGATGATAAGCCTAATAATAAATATATAAAAAGATGGTTGACAATAAGTAAAGATTTAGAAGAAAAAACAAATTTGACCATGAAAAACAATCCAGACTTTTTTGAAGGAAAAATATCATGGTTACTATCAAAAGCATTACCTCCCAAAACATCCATCTTTATTGCCAATAGTATGTCCGTTCGATATGCAGAATATTTTTGGCAAAGAAACAATTTAGAAACAAATATTTACTTTAGTCGAGGTACAAATGGCATTGATGGCACACTATCAACAGCCATGGGCATTGCCCATAATCATCAAAAAGCAGTGCTACTAACCGGAGATTTAGCCCTTTTACACGACACCAACGGTTTTTTGATCACTAAAAATTTACTAGGTAGTTTAACTATTATATTAGTTAATAATGATGGTGGGGGGATTTTTGAAATGTTGCCCATCGCAGAATTTGACGAAATATTTGAAGATTATTTTGCTACTCCTCAAAAAGTAAATTTTGCCCATTTGTGTCACACTTATAATATTGACTATAAATTAATTGAAAATTGGTCACAGCTAGAATCTTTGTTAGCTGTTCTACCAGCAAAAGGAGTAAGACTTTTAGAAGTAAAAACTAATCGCAAATATGATTCTTGGTGGTTAAAAAATATCTTTTCAATCATAAATAATCAGGATCTATAGAATAAATTTTCAATTCTTTCTTTGATAAGAACTTAGATTTACTCTATAGGTTTTAGGTAAATTATTCAGAATTTTTTTGACCAATTAAAAACAATCTACTTAAAAGAGTAATAGTGACAATAATTGTTGGTGTAATTACTATGGGTAAAGCTAAATAAGTTTTATCAATAAGTGGAAAGTTACTTAAAATATTTTTAATGAACACTGAAATAATAGCCGAAATCATAAAAACTTTGACAACAAATAAAGTTTGATTTTTTAGCAACATTAGCTATAGTTTCTCTAAATAAGTTTTACTTAAAATGATCTAAAGTAATTAATAATTAAACCTTGTAATTATTCTGATCTTGATATAGTTAATTTTATCTTTTTACTTGTTTTTTTGTTCAAAACAGCCTTCGAGTATTTGTTTACATTTAAATGACAAAACTCAGTACTATTAAATAGTAGAAAGAACCTTAAATATCTTATTTATTTTTAAAACTACACTCTATTTGTTTTCGAGTAAAAGTTATATTAAATAAAATTATTATAATCATAAGGTAAATTATACCTCAAGGTATTTTTATTGTAGTTTTTTCTTAATAAAACCTACTAATTGACTCATTTGTTTTTTGAGTTTATTAACTTCTGCTTCTAAATGTGCAATTCTTGCATTTAGTTGCTCTACTTCAGCACCACCACCAGAGGTAGAAACAGGTTCTTTTTGTTCTGATTGTTGTAATATTTGAGCCAGTTTTTTCGATCTTTCCATGGCGTCTCTAATGCCCTGTACCAACTGTTTTTGATCAAAAGGTTTTTCGAGGAAGGCAAAATATTCAAAGGGTTCAGGTATTTTATCTGTTACTTCATCTTTTCTACCTGACATCAACAATAAAGGAATGGCTTTTAGTTGAGGATTGCGCTGAATTTCTTGATATACCTCCCAACCACTCATTTTTGGCAAGAAAAAATCTAACATAATTAAATTAGGATTGGCTGTGTTAATCAACTCCATGCCTTGTAGTCCATCTTTAGCTTCCACCACTTCAAATTTTCCGGGTGGTAACATATCCTTAACGGTACGTCTAATTACCATGCTGTCATCAATGACTACAATTTTATGGTTTGCCATTGTTTTTCTCCTTTTTTAAATATTTATTTTGTTTACAGGTATTGTAAAACTTTATTAATTTTATAGGCAAATCAGTTAATCTAGGAATAAGGATTATTTTTATTTTTATTTTTTATGAGTTCTAGGGTTTCTGTTTCTTCTCCTCTCCCTATGCCTAGTTGGTTAAAAACACCAATTGGTAAAGCTTCGGAAATTTCAAGGGTGCAAAAAATCGTTAAGCAAAGGGAAATTCATACGATTTGTGAGGAGGGGCGTTGTCCTAATCGGGGAGAGTGTTATGGTAATGGTACAGCTACTTTTTTGTTAATGGGGCATATATGCACTCGTAGTTGTGCTTTTTGTCAGGTGGATAAGGGAGAAGCACCCATGAATCTTGATCCTGATGAGCCGAAAAAGGTAGCAGAGGCTATAAAAT
>PXEJ01000264.1 GCA_003566215.1 Cyanobacteria bacterium T3Sed10_376R1m
ATAACTCTTGTTAAGATATTATGCCTTGTTACTCCTAAACCTTAATTTCTGTCTATGGAAACTCGTCAAGAAAAAGAAAAAAATATCAATAAAGATATATCCTTTAATTCTGAAATTAATCAGGAAAAAACCCTTAGGGCAATTACCGCATTATCACCAGACATTATTTTTCAGTTTGTAATGAATCCTGAAGGTAAATATTATTTTTCTTTTCTTAGTGATGCTACGAAAAGTATTTTTGAATGTACCCCGGAAGAAGCACTCAAAGATGCTCAAAAATTATTTAATCTCATAGATGCGAATAATATCTCTGATTTATGGCAGATGATTGATTTATCTAGACAATATTTAAGAGAATTTAATTATAATTGTTTTATTATTACTCCCAGTAAGAAACATAAATATTTAAAAATACACTCTATCCCCTCAAAAGTAGCTGGTAATTGTGTTGTTTGGAATGGGGTAATTTCTGATATTACCATTGATAAACAAAGGGAAATAGCCTTAAGGGAAAATGCTTTATTTCAAAGGGCAGTTAACTCTATTATGAGTAAAATGCGTGAAACTTTAGACTTTGAAATTATTTGCAATACTACCACTAAAGAAGTTAGAAATATTATAAATTGCGATCGCATTTCAGTATATCGTTTCGATGAAAATTGGGGGGGAGAATTTATGGCAGAAAGTAAAAAAGCAGAACTAAATTCCCTTGTAAATAGTAAAAAGAAAAAAGTATGGAATGATACCTATTTACAAGAACATCAAGGAGGAGATTACCGCCAAGGAAAAATAAGTGTAATTAATAATATTTATCAAGCAAATTTTTCCCTATGTCATATTGAATTATATGAGCAATTTCATGCCCAAGCAGTGTGCATAATACCTATTTTTTGTGATAAAAAATTATGGGGATTATTAAGTGCATATCACGGCAAATTTTTCCCTTGGGAATTAAGACAAGTTAACTTATTAAAAAAAATTTCCTATCAATTAGGCATAGCAATTGAACAAGCAGAACTATTCTTAGAAGTACAAAAAAAATCAGCAGAATTAAAAATTGCGAAAGAACAAGCAGAGATAGCTAACTTAACTAAAAGTGAATTTTTAGCTAATATTAGTCATGAAATTCGCACTCCCATGAATGCAATTTTAGGTTTTTCAGACTTGTTAAAGGATTTAATACACGAAAATAGAGCTAAAAATTACCTTGATTCTATCTCTAATAGTGGTAAAACATTACTAGCTTTAATCAATGATATTTTGGATTTATCAAAAATTGAAGCAGGAAAAATGCAGATTCAATATGAATCTTTAAATATTTATAGTTTATTACAAGAAATAAAAGAAATATTTACAATTCAAGCAGAAGATAAAAATATTAATTTAATCTTAGAAATAGAATCAAACTTTCCTGTTGGAATAGTATTTGATCCTGTAAGATTGAGACAAATATTATTTAATTTAATTGGTAATGCTGTTAAATTTACCCATAAGGGATTTGTAAAAATTACTGCCACTTCCTATGGTGATGTAACTCAAAATCATATTAAAAATTGTGGTTTTTATATCACCGTTGAAGATAGTGGTATTGGCATAAAACAAAGCCAAATAGAAAAAATATTTGAGTCTTTTACCCAACAAGATGGACAAAGCACAAGACAATATGGTGGTACAGGATTAGGGTTAGCCATCACTAAAAAATTAGTTGCTATGCTCGATGGTACAATTACTGTTGAGAGTGTCTTAGGGCAAGGGAGCAAATTTTCCATTGCATTTCCCTTAGTCAGTTGTAGTTTACCATTAGAACCAGAGCCAATCGTTATAGTCGATGATAATTTGGATCAATTTGAACCCACAACCATCGTTGTTGCCGATGATGTAAAATCAAATCTCGATTTAATAAAAAGTTATTTTTATGGTACAGCCCATCAAATTATATTTGCTAAGGATGGACATGAAGCAATTTTGGCCACTTTAAGGCATAAACCTCAATTAATTCTTTTAGATTTAAGAATGCCCCAATTAGATGGTACGGAGGTAGTTAAAATTTTAAGAGACCATCAAACTACTAAAAACATTCCGATAATTATTTTAAGTGCATCTTTAAAAAGGGCAGAAATAGAAGAAATAGAAACTTTAATTACCGATTTTTTACCTAAACCTATTACTAAAAAAAGTCTTGTTAAAGCATTAAAAAATATTTTAAGTACAACTTCTCACTTAAAAACAAATACTTTAATTAAAAAAAAGCAAACAATATCTGGGCAAAATATTACTAATATCAAACTAGAAGAAATAACAAAGTTAGTTAATCAATTGGAAAATAAATATCTACCAATTTGGGAAAATATACAGAAAACTAAAATAACTTCTCAAATAAGAGAATTTGGACAACAGATGGTCAAAGAGGGGAAACTATATCAATATCAATTATTAATTGATTATGGCTTAATTATAGAAGAACAGATAGAATCCTTTGAGCTAGAATTGTTAGAGGAAACTCTCAAAAAATTTCCCCACTTAATTAAGTCTATTTCTAGTATCAATCTATGATTTTAAGTAAAAATGTGTTTCAAAAGGAGGATATTTGAGTTTCAATAACTTTTCTTCTATAAAAAAAATTATTATTGTTTTCTGTCTTTATCTCTTTTTGGGATATGAATTCTATTTAGTGTTCAAACCTGTGGGGGTTGAGGCTCAAAATTCTTCTGAGGAAAGTGTTGGGGAGGAAAATGTTTTTTTTGCTGATGTGATGGTGCGAGGAAAACCTATTTTTCAGGTGGGGGGATTAGCCCAGATTGATGCACCCCAGAGGGCAAGGATTATTAATCGTCGTATTGCTAGTTTATTGAGTCAATCGAGTAATGTTCAACCTGTGGAGATTAGTTTAGGTAGTAATGAAAATTCTGCGTTGTTGCGGGTTAATAATCGGGTTTTGATGACGGTGACGAGTCAAGATGCCCTTGATTTTAATATGTCGGTGACGGATTTGGCTCATATATGGGCGGAGGATTTAAATAATAATTTAATTCAACCTAACTTGATAGTAGATGTAACCCAACGATTGAATGTTACGACAAAGGCTTTACTTAGAAATACCATTAATAATTTACCTTCTTTTATCGGTGCGCTGATTGTGATTGTTATTACTTGGTTTTTGGCGGTGGCGGTGAAAAAGATTGCTTTTTTGTGGGCAAAGCAAACGGAGGGCGATCGCAGTTCGGAAATATTAATCAGTCGTTTGTGTTATGGTGCGGTATGGGTGGTAGGTAGTATCATTAGTTTGGCTATTTTAGGTTTAGATTTTGGCCTATTGTTGGGTACTTTGGGCCTAACCAGTGTGGCTATTGGTTTTAGTCTTAAGGATGTTTTGGGGAATTATATCTCTGGAGTTATTTTACTTGCTGCGCGCCCTTTTCGCATTGATGATCAAGTGGTTATTGGTGATTATGAGGGTACCATTATTCAAATTCAGCTTAGGGCAATTACTTTACAAACCTATGATGGGCGTTTAGTTTATATTCCTAATCAACAGGTATTTCAAAGTAGTTTAGTTAATATTACTGCTTCTCCTGTGCGTCGTAGTCAAGTGATAGTTGGGGTTGATTATAATGCTGATTTAAATGTGGTTAAACAAGTTATCTTAAAGGCGATCGCAACTATCCCCGAAGTAGAAACAGAACGTCCTATAATGATTTTGGTGGACAAATTAGCTCCTAGCACCGTTGATATTGCCATTCTTTTTTGGGTTAATTCCCGCCGTCAATCTTTTTTACAAGTAACATCTAAGGTTACTCAAGTAATAAAGGAAAGTCTTCAAGATGCTCAAATTGGAATGCCAACGGAAATTTATACTCTGACGATGCAAAACCCTTCCCCTTAGCTTAAGGAAAAACATTTTTTTCTCAAAATCAAATTATCAGAATTTGCTTAAAGGACTAATAGGCTATAAAATAAGGGTTTTGAATGAATAGCTTCTGATTGCTGAAGATTATAGCAATTTATTAGTAGATATTGATTAACTCAATTATAAAAAAAAATATAGGAGAAAAAGTGCGTAGAATTATTATTGCCGGTAACTGGAAAATGCACAAAACTCAGAGAGAGTCTTTAGAGTTTTTACAAGGATTTTTGCCCCATTTAGAAGATACCCCAGAAAAAAGAGAGATAGTCTTATGTGTACCTTTCACTGCCTTAAATTTCATGTCCAAGAATTTGCATGGTAGCAGGGTTAAATTAGGGGCACAAAATGTTCACTGGGAAGAGCAAGGAGCTTTCACTGGAGAAATTTCTGGTTCTATGTTAACCGAAATTGGCTTAAATTATGTAATTGTTGGTCACAGTGAGCGTCGTCAATATTTTGGAGAAACCGATGAAACCGTTAATTTAAGGTTGTTAGCGGCACAAAGTAATGGTTTAACTCCTATTCTTTGTGTGGGGGAAAGTAAGGCTCAAAGGGATGGGGGAGAGACTGGAAAGGTTATTATTGAGCAACTTAAAAA
>PXEJ01000385.1 GCA_003566215.1 Cyanobacteria bacterium T3Sed10_376R1m
AGTACAAGATGATCCCCCTAAATCCCCCTTAATAAGGGGGACTTGAGAATAATAAATGTATCTCATAATTATAAAAAACGCTATAATTGGGTTTTGATATGTTTAAAAAATTATGATAACTTTTTATCTATGTTACCTTAATTTCTGATGTGTCAAAATTGGGGGCAAGGTAATTGATTTAGCTAAAAAATAATTTGACTACGCTCATCAACTATGGGGAATGGTAAATGGGGAGAGTATTTGAGTGACTTTTATGATTCAATAATATTTAATCTCATTACTAAGCAACGTCATTTATATAAATAGACAGGAAAAAGATCTAAATTGGGAACAATTAGGTATCTATTGAGCAAATTAAGAGTTTAAATTTTAATGTCCATCCAAGATTTAAAATCCAGTTTAATTGTTTCTTGTCAAGCCCCTAGTGATTCTCCTTTACATCAACCTGATATTATAGGTGCGATCGCCCTTGCTTGTATCAATAATGGAGCAAAAGGAGTCAGAATTGATAGTCCTAGTCATATTCGAGCAGTGCGAAAATTAGCCCCAGACATCCCTATTATTGGACTGTGGAAACAAATGGGTCTTAATTCTTCAGTATATATTACCCCAAGGTTTGAGGATGCGGTGGCAGTGAGTGAAGCCGGGGCTGATATTATTGCGGTGGATGGCACTAAAAGAAGTCGTCCCAATGGCGAAAAAATGCAAGATTTGATTCGTAAAATAAAAACTGATCTGGGTAAACTGGTCATGGCAGATGTGGATACCCTCGAAAGTGCGATCGCATCTGCCGATGCTGGGGCAGATTTTATCGGTACAACTTTATACGGTTATACGGAAGAAACTGAGGGCTTGACTCCCCCTAACTTTGATTTTTTACAACAAATAATCACCATCATCGACAAACCGATAATTTGTGAAGGGGGTATCAAAAGCACCCAAGAAGCCATAAAATCTCTTAATTTAGGGGCTTTTGCTGTGGTTGTCGGTACTGCTATAACAGGGATTGATTTACAAACTCAAGCTTATACAAGGGCTTTGGAAATTGCTTCTCAAGACTCAGGTATTAGGGAAATTAGCGATTAATTTTTCATCCTTAACAGCGATTTTATCTACAAACCAGATTAATTCCCCTTGGGGTTGAATAAACCTAGAGGGGTATTGATTATTATCGGCACTATCTCCAAAAACTTGAACTAATGCTTCTTGTTTACTTTCCCCAGATACAAGAAAAATAACACAGTGAGCGGCATTGATAAGGGGAATGGTGAAGGTAAGACGCAAACTATCTCCATTATTACCCACGGTGACGAGACGATCGCACTTCTTCAAGGCTTCGGTATGGGGAAAAAGAGAAGCTGTATGTCCATCATCTCCCATACCTAAAAGGATAATATCAAAAGATGGAAAACCCTCATTAATCCCGAAAAAGGTCTTAATTTCTTGATCATGTTTTTGAGCATCAAGTTGAGGATTCTCTCCGGTAGTGGGCATGGGATGAATATTTTCTGCGGGTATCTTCACTTTATTTAACCATGCTTCCCTCGCCATTTTTTCATTACTGTCGGGGTGAGTTGGTGGTACATAACGCTCATCTCCCCAAAATACTTGAATTTTATCCCATGATAAATCACTAAGGGCGATCGCCTCATAAATTGGCTTAGGGGTACTGCCCCCTGCTAAGGCAATAGTACATATATCCTGTTTATTTATAGTGTCCCTTATTTTTTTGATAATAAATTCCTGTGCCGAAGCAATCAAAGTTTTTTTATCAGCGCAAATGTTTACTTGTCTCATATTTTTTGTAGTCACGTATTTGCTATTAGCTTAGCGACAACTTAGACCAATTTCAAAATTAATATTGCTTATTTGCTATCTCTATCTAAAATGTTGATTAATTTATCTAGTAGCTCATTTTGTTTATTTTTTTTGTGAAAAAATCTTCTGGTAAAACTCATTTCAACATTAAGTTAAATCTTGTGATATAACCTATTTAGTTATTGTTATATGTATTTAATGTGTGGGGATTATAAAAATATGGTTGTATCTTTTAGTGTTGCCCAAAATGGGAAGCTCTCAACGCCCTTAGTGAAAATAAAAGCTAATCCTATACCTGAAAAACTCTTTGGTACTGATGGCATTAGAGGTAGGGTAGGAGATTTATTAACCCCAGATTTAGCCTTACGGGTAGGCATGGCAGCAGGGGAAGTATGGCAAAATTTTGACCTTAACCATAAGGTAGTAATTATCGGTCAAGACTCTCGCAACTCTAGCGATATGTTAGCTATGGCTTTGGCTTCAGGTTTAACTGCCATGGGCTTAGAAGTATGGAATGTTGGTCTATGTCCCACCCCTTGTGTGTCTTATCTAACTAAAACTATGGGGGCTGTGGGGGGAATCATGATTTCTGCAAGTCATAACCCTCCCCCGGATAATGGTATTAAGTTTTTTGGGAGGGATGGTACTAAATTAAAAGCTGATGTTGCTACTGCCATTGAAAAAATTTTAAAGACAAATCAAGGACACTATGAAGATGTTAAATATGGCAAAAATTTCCATCGTCATAATTTAACTGATAATTATGGAAATTTTTTAAGATCTTCTTTACCAAATAGTCTAAACTTTCAGGGAATGCGCATTGTTTTAGATTTAGCTTGGGGTGCGGCGGTAGAAATTGCTCCCAGAATATTTGAGGATTTAGGTGCACAAGTTATTACCCTTCATCATCAGGCAGATGGCGATCGCATTAATGTGAACTGTGGTTCAACCCATTTAGAAACTTTACAAACAGCAATTAAAGAACATCAAGCCGACATGGGTTTTGCTTTTGATGGAGATGCAGACAGAGTCATGGCGGTAGATAGTCAAGGACGTAAAATTTGCGGTGATTATATTCTCTATCTTTGGGGAAAACATCTTCAAGAACAAGGGCAATTGCCCAATAACTTGTTAGTCGGTACAGTAATGGCTAACTTAGGTTTTGAGGTGGCATGGAACAAGTTAGGCGGTAAACTCTTACGGACTGCAGTGGGAGATCAGTATGTTCAAGCTACCATGTGGGAAACCGGTGCAATGCTTGGGGGAGAACAATCAGGGCATATTCTTTGTCACCATCATCACTACTCTGGAGATGGCATTCAAACAGCTCTACATTTAGCCTCTCTTGCCCGTCAAAAAGACCTTAGCCTCTCAGAATTAGTTGAACAAAGTTTTACCCCCTACCCTCAACTACTCAAAAATGTGCGGGTAGAAGACAGAGAAACTCGTTTAAATTGGCAAGATTGTCAACCAGTACAAAGGGCGATCGCCTCTGCCGAATTAGCCATGGGTAATCAAGGAAGAGTCTTAGTCCGTGCATCGGGTACAGAACCCCTTATCAGAGTCATGGTAGAAGCAGAATGCGAAAATTTAGTAAACTACTGGACAGATAATCTAGTCACTGTTATCAGTCAAAATCTAGGCAAAAAATAATTAAAAGATAGAAAAAAGACTAACTTACTTTATTTATAGCAGTTCTAAATCAACTATAAAAAGATTGAAACTAAGTTGACCATTTCAGAGAAAAGTTTACAGAAAATTATCTCGAGATTTCCACGACTCAGATAGCATTGCTTTGACAAACTCCCACCACTAAACCCTACGGGCTATAGTGGGGGATTCTGAACAGCCAGTTACCTGACCATTTATCCACTGAAACAACTCAAGTTGTACAGGGTTGCTAGGCTCAACAACTAACGTCATTGATTTCTCCCGTTTTTTAGACGAATCTGTTAATTTAGATTTAGCCGTAACTTTCTGATTATCTACCAGTAGCTTGGATGGACTAATTCCAAGTATTTCTAGTCCTTTCACTCCGATATTGATACTTGCTTGATTGTCAGCATCTGCAATGAAACCACAATTAGTACAAACAAACTTTTCTTTATTTCTACTATGCTTATCCACATGACCACAATGGGAGCAACTTTGAGACGTAAATTTAGAGTCAACTTTAGAAACAATACAACCAAACTTCTCAGCTACCTGTTGTATTTTTAATACTAATTCACCCCATGAGCAATCACGAATCAATCTATTTAAAGCTTTTTTTGCTGATTGATTATTCTTTAAGTATTTGCCATTTTCATCTTGTTTAGGTTTGCATCGTTTGCTCATCCCTTGAATGTTTAAATCCTCAAGAACGATTACATCGGCTAACTTAGTTAAATAGTGTGCCGTATTCCATTGATAGTGAGTCCGTTGATTAACTATTTTCTGATCAAGTCTAGCTAATTTTTGATAGGCTACTTTTTGATTGTTAGAACCATTCTTTGTACGACTAGCACGGCGTTGTCTAATAGTTTTGGTTCGCTCTAATTTCTTCTCAAAGTTCGGATTTTTAATCTGTTCACCATTGCTTAATGCTAATAGTTTTTTGATTCCTAAATCACAACCAATAACGGATTTAACTTGCTCTAAATCTTTGGGGTGTGATTG
>PXEJ01000430.1 GCA_003566215.1 Cyanobacteria bacterium T3Sed10_376R1m
AGATTACCAGAAATAATTAGTCTTTGTTAAAAAAGAGGAGAATTGACAATGGACAATTATGAGGTTTTATTCTCTAGGTGTAGTATGCTTAAATCTTTGATATTTATAGTTTGAGGAAAAAGTTGAGGTAGGATTTACAAAAAAGTTTTTTCTATGTCTTGTGCATTCATGGGATGACCGAATAAATAACCCTGGGCAAATTCACATTTGTTTTCGACAATTTTGTTAAATTGAAATTCTGTTTCCACTCCTTCGGCAACTACTTTCATATCAAGGTTATGGGCTAGGGTAACAATGGTTTGTAATATTTTTTCTTTACGTCCATTTTTACCGATCGCACGTACAAAACAACCATCAACTTTGAGGGTATCAATGGGAAATTTATATAAACGACTGAGGGAAGAATAACCAGTACCAAAATCATCAATACATAGTTTAATCCCCAATTCCCTAAGCTCATTTAACATAGACTCCGCCTTATCATCAGTTTCGAGTAAGGCACTTTCGGTAATTTCTAACTTAATCAAAGTGCGATCGCACTTTGACTGCTCTAAAATATTATCAACCCGAGTAACCAAATCCAACTGTTTAAATTGCCGGGGAGAAAGATTAATATTCATAAATAAAGAATCATGAACAGAAGAAGATTGCCAGAGACGATTTTGCGCACAAGCCGTAGCAATTACCCATTCTCCAATATCAATAATTAAACCAGTTTCCTCGGCAATGGGAATAAAATAAGCAGGGGAAATAAGACCTTTTTGTGAATGATGCCAACGCAATAAAGCCTCAAAACCCACTAACTTTTTCTGCTCAGTATCAATAATAGGCTGATAAAAAACCTCAAACTCTTCCCTCTCAAGGGCTTTTCGCAAATCATTTTCCGAGTTTAAACGATTAACCGCCACACGGTGCATAGTTTTATTAAAAATAGCCGAGCGAGACTTACCTAAAGACTTAGCCCGATACATTGCCAAATCAGCATCCCTAACCATTTCCTCCGCGCTTTCATAACCCATATTGCTTAAAGTAATACCAATACTAGCGGAAGTAAAAACCTCTTGAGTTCCTAAAAATAAAGGTTGTTGCAGATTACTCTGGATACGATCAGTTATTTGAGAAATTAGACTAAGATCATCTAAATTATCGACAATAATAGTAAACTCATCTCCTCCCAAACGAGCTAAAGTATCATTGGGGCGAATGCTATTGCTTAATCGCCGAGCAACTTCTTTTAAAAATTTATCTCCGACAGAATGTCCCAAACTATCATTAATCAGTTTAAAACTGTCTAAATCAATAAATAATAAAGCAAATACATAGTCTTGGAAATTATGAGACTTTTCTAAGCATTCCTTTAAAGTATTCAAAAACCATGAACGATTATTCAACCCAGTTAAACCATCATGAAAAGCATTATAAACCAAGAGTTTTTCTGCTTCTTTCTCGGAAGTAACATCCCGTTGAATTGCCAAATAATGGGTTAATTTTCCTTCACTATTTCTAATCGGTTCAATGTGCCATTGATTATGAAACTCTGTACCATCCTTACGATAATTAATTGCTTCACCAAAAAATAGCTCTCCATTACGCAATTTTTGTTTTAGTTGACTAAAAACACGTCTATCAGTATTAGGACCTTGTAAAATTCTGGGGGTTTTACCCAACATTTCCTCTGGGGTATAGCCTGTCATTCTTGTAAAAGCTGGATTCACAAAAACAACCTCAGGTCCGGGATAATCTAATTGAGTAGTTGTAATCACAATGGAGTCATGAGAACTACGAACTGCTGCTGCCAATAAATTAACTTCGTCTTGGTTGTTGCCACTCAAGGAAGAAGATAATTTATAGTTAGGAAAAAAATCCTCTTGATGGTGCTTTTCTGAGGGAGTAGTCATAAAGTAGTTTTAATTGATGGGCAAATATTATGTGTAGTCACAAAGTCTATGACTAGGATTGGAATAGTTTTTGATTTAGAAATTCAATGTAGTATATGTATTTTAATATTTCAAGGGTTACATCTTGGCAATAAAGACTTAAGTTTATTCATATTACCCAGTTCGATGAATTTTTAATCTTACTTTTATCAAGACTGCGGTTATTTTACAAATCTTTGTTAATCTTCATTTCATTGTTGAGATTGCACAGAGATTGATATTTTTGATTATGCTTGACTATCTTAATCTAAGTTGTTCAATTTGCCGTGCCACGGTGAGGGCAGAGTAACTAACTCCGGCGGTACCTTCTCCCGGGTGAACAGAATCTCCCACTAACCATAAATTTTCAATGGGGGTTCTTGGGGCAAATCCGAACGGTCCAAAAGTTTCTATTCTTTGTCCAACGCCCCCCACTATACCATTTTCTCTGGCGGTATATTTGGCAAATGTTAGGGGGGTTGCGGTTTCTTGGTGAATTATGGTGTCGGAGTTGAGATTAAAATATTCTCCTAGTCGGGCGATCGCCCTTGAGGTGTATTCTTGTTTTAGTTGTTCATACTCAATTTTTGTCTTCTCCCACCAAAGGCTCGTATCCGTGAAAGAAGAAGCGATAATAGTGGCTTTGCCTTCTGGCGCTCGTCCATCATTAGGTTTGCTTACCGAGACAAATAAGGAGTTCATTTCCCCGATTTCCCCTTGATAATCATATAAAAATTGAAGATGGGGGGGGCAATTTGCGGGAATAGCAGATCTATCTACCCCTAAATAAATTACAAATGCACCGGAAGATGGGGGTAATTTTTCAACTCTTCTACCATAACCTTTGGGTAAGTTTTCTGTCATTTTTGCAATGTTATTAACGGTAACATTTGCCACCACCTGATCAGCTTCTTCTCTAAAAATTTGTTGCTTTTTCTTATTTTTAATAGTTATCCCAGTTACTTTTCCTTTGTCTGTGTGGATTTTTTCCACCAAGTAACCCATTTTCAATGTTCCCCCATGATTCTCAAGGGCGGTGACAAGGCGATCGCACAGAACTTGCATACTCCCCTCTAGGTGGTACAAACCTTGGGGCTCTTGGGACACAGATAGAGCTGTAGCGGCATAAAGTAAGGCGGTTTGGGTAGTATCTACTTGGGAGTATAGTTTTAGTTGTAAATCAAGGAAAGTTTTAAGACGATGATCATTGTTCAAACCCAACAAATTTAAAGCATTTGCCACGGTCATCAAAGTAAAAGGAGCTGTAATAAAAGTATCAGGGCGTAAGGCTTTGGTCAATTGAGTTAAATCCCAAAAGTTACGAGGAGGCAAGACAGGATCTCTACTTTGAAAACGCCAACTAATGTTAAATAATAGTTTAAATAAGCTCCAAAATTTTTCACTATTAGGAAACTGTTTTTCCCTTTCCTCTTTCCATTTGTGAGGATTTCGCCATACCATAATTGGTTCTTTTTCTTGGGGCAAAAAAACTGCACAAGCAGGATCACAAGTTGTTGCTTTTGGTATATCTACCCCCAATTCTGAAAAAAGTCGGTGATGAATGCCCCCTTTTTCTAACCCAGCTACTTGAGTTGCCCCCACATCAAAGGTAAAACCTCTCCGTTGAAATGTGGAAGCACAGCCTCCCGGTACAATGGCTTGGTCATAGACTGTCACGGCATAGCCCTTTTTTGCTAATAAAGCGCCTGTGGTCAATCCTCCAATTCCTGCACCAATTACAACAATTTTTTTCCCCGACATTTTTCACTGTTAAAATGAAGTTAACATTTCTTAATTATATTAGATTTTAGTTGTGGAGGTGGACAGGTAGTCACGAGAACCGTTAAATTTATGGTTATATGTTTGTAAAATAATTTTTTATGAGTTTCACGGAATCAAGGATAAATGTCTGTGAGGAGTTGTCTTTGTCTGCCATGGGTTGTGGTACTTGGGCATGGGGTAATCAGTTTTTATGGGGCTACAATCCTTCAATGGATGAGGAATTACAACGGATATTTAATTTCTTTGTGTCTAGGGGGGTTACTTGGTTTGATACGGGGGACTCTTATGGTACTGGTCGTTTTAGTGGGCGTAGTGAAGCTCTTTTGGGCAAGTTTTCTGGGGAGTATCGGGGAGAAAATCAAGGAGATATTGCGATCGCATCTAAACTGGCGGTTTATCCTTGGCGCTTGAGTGCGAAATCTTTAATTAAGGCTTGTGAAATGTCCGAAAAAAGATTAAAAAAACCAGTGGATTTGGTACAGTTGCACTGGTCCCCTGCCAAATATTTTCCTTGGCAAGAAAAACCATTATTGGATGGTTTAGCACAGTTATATCATCAAGGAAGGGTAAAGGCGATCGGTTTATCGAATTATGGTCCTAAAAATCTCTTACAAGCCCACCAACAATTAAAAGAAAGGGGGGTAAAAATTAGCACTTTACAGGTGCAATATTCTCTTTTATCAACTTACCCTTTTACGGAGTTGGGTTTAAAGGATGTATGTCAAGAATTAGGTATTACAATTATTGCCTATAG
>PXEJ01000056.1 GCA_003566215.1 Cyanobacteria bacterium T3Sed10_376R1m
AAGGTTATTATTGAACAACTAAAAAAAGGTTTAGTCAATGTTAATCAGTCTAACTTAGTTATAGCCTATGAACCGATATGGGCGATCGGTACTGGGGATACCTGCGAAGCAACGGAAGCTAATCGGGTAATTGGTTTAATTCGTAAGGAGTTGACTAATAAAGATGTTGTAATTCAATATGGTGGCTCAGTTAATCCTAAAAATGTTGATGAAATTATGGCACAACCTGAGATTGATGGAGCTTTGGTGGGGGGTGCTAGTCTTCAGCCCGATAGTTTTGCTCGTTTGGTTAATTATCAGTAGCCCGGGTGTTTGTATGATATTTACTGGTAGGGGCAGAATAATTTTGCGCCCCTACAGATGGAAAATTATCTGACTGCTTCTAGGAGACGGGAGTAATAAAAGCTGGTGCTAGTCATTTCCTTGCGATTAACTTTAAACCCGTTATCTTGCAAAATTTTAATAATATCTTCTTCTTTGTGTTGATAGGCACGGGTTGCTTTACTAGGACCTGGAAAAAACTCCCCAATTTTCTTTAATACAGTTAAAAATGGTGTTTTTGGGGCAAAACTAAGGATTAAACGAGATTTTGCTAAGGATGATAAATGAGCAATCATTTTAGCGGCATCTTGGGTAGGATAATGGATTAAAACATCAAGACAAATAACCGTATCATATTCTCCCCTAATAGACTCTAAATCCTGTACGGCTAATCTCACATTAGCTGGATTTTTCATAGCTTGTTTAATCTTTTCGGCGGCTTCCCCTACCATTTTGGATGATATATCACTGGCAAAAACTGTCGCCCCTTCACAGGCAAGGGGAATGGTTAAACTACCAACACCACAACCAGCATCACAGATGGAGAGGTTACTTAGGTTACCATCATCAGTAAGCCATTTTACTACTTTCTCAATGGTTTGTTGATGTCCTACACGAATATCTCGTTGTACTTTGTTTACGGTACCATCTCCGTAGATGTTGCGCCAACGGTCAAATCCTTTGGCATTAAAATATTCTTTGACGATGGCTTTATCGTCAATTTTGTTTTTTATGATGGTTGTCATGATTATTGCGGTATTTGTAAAGTTTATAGTTAAGGTTATTGATAATTGTTAATTTTTGAAAGAAAATATCTAGTCAATTATCAATTTTTATACAACCTTCTAATTTATCAGAATTATTGACTTTCTTGTGCTTGATTGTCGTTGATTAATCCGAGGGGAGGATTGATTTCGATTATTTTTTTGTCTAAGTCAACAATGGGAACAATTTCTTGGACAAAAGGAATTAAAATTGTTTTTTCTTTGATTTTTTTTGGTTTAAATTTTTTTCTTTTGGAAATACGACTAATATTTTCTAAGTTGGGTTCATTTTTAGGGTTGATTTCTATTTCTGGTTGTTTGTGAAGTTTGACTTCTAGGATGTCATTTCCCGCACTAAATACGTCTATAACGATGCCGATATTTTCTTTATCCTCTTGATTATAGACTTCTAAGCCGATTAAGTCCCTAACGTGGTATTCGTCTTTTTGTAACTTTGGTCGATCGCACTTATCTACATACAATATACCACCTTTTAATGCTTCAGCTTGATTGCGATCGTCAACTCCATCTAACTTAACCACATAAACATCCTTCCCCGGAATAACCCTACCCTTGACTAATTCAACTTTTTGAGGAGATGAATTACCCTTGACTTTTAACCATCTTTCCCCAGCCTTAGTAAATCTTTCGGGAAAATCCGTAGCAATTTTTACCTTAACTTCTCCCTTTAAACCCAAAACTCCCACAATAGTACCAATCTCTATCAAATCATCAATATCCAAACCCTAATACTCCCGCATAATTATTTAACATATCTTAAGATCTAATTTTAACCAAATATCATCCTAACTTCTCAAAAAAGATTAATTTTATTTATTTACCACCTATCATTAATAGCTTTTTCCTTACCTATAATAAATTCACTTAATTCTTGTAATTGTAATATTAATTTTTGATTAAGTCCTAAATACTCTTTTTCATAGTTAGTTAAAAATTTCATTTTATTCTGTAAATCTTCAATGATTTTATTAAGATTATCAGTGAGTTTACCAGAAGTATTTTGATGATTACTAGATAACTTTTCTAACTCTACTAAAATATTTTTGCTAGTATTTGTTGTTTCTAAATAACGAACATTAATACTGTCAGTATTCATCACAACTTGATCAATACTACCTGTTAAATTTTTCATTTTGTGTGTATAGTTTTCTAAAAGTTCAATATTTGTATTAATCGGTTTAATAACTTGAGCTAATTGATTAATTGTTTGTGAAAATTGCTCTTGAATAGTAACTATCTTGTTAGTTGTATTATCAAGATGTTCATTAAATTTACTTTCTTTAATGGAAGTAGCAGAACTAGCAAAAACTAGCGCACTATTTTCTAAACTACCACTAGATAAATGAAATTGATTGTAAATATCTTGAGCTAATTGAGTTGCTTTTTTATTATTATCGATTAACTCTGTTGCTGAGTTGGCTAATAGTTCTGTAGTTTTAGTAAATTTAAACTCAATATCTGCTAAATTAGTAATTGTTGTTGTTAAACTTTGACTAAACTTACTTGCTTCAATTTGATTAGATGCGCTCAACATTATATTGACACTTTTTTCAAAACTCTGCATATTTTGTGTTAATACAGGCATCATTATTCTTAAAGTTTCTAGGTGATTTTGTAAGTTAATCATTGAATCTTTAAAACTTATTGCCCCATTATTTATAGCACTACAAGCGTCAAATAAATTTTCATAAAGTTGGGATACTAATGTTTGTGATTTTTCATTTTCATCAGCAATTCTATCGGCTGCCTTTTTAAAGGTTTGTTCTAAAACTTGTCCAACATTTTCATGAAATCTAAGTAGAAATTCATTTTGTTTATCAACCATTCTATTAACTGCTTCATCAAGTCTGCTATAACCTCTTATTTTAGGTCTATAAATATTATCAATGTAGTCTTCTAGGTTAGTGAGCAAAGAATTTTTTTCAAGATTAACGTTGTGTTTAATATTATTTACAGTTAATAAAGAACTACAGATTAAAGCGATTAAACTGGTAATAAAAGCAATACCCATACTTTGTAAGGGGCGTTGTAATTGACTGGTTAAATCGGTAATATCTCCTCCACCTTGATTGATAATTTCACTAATACTATATAAATTAGTGGTAATCCCTAAAAAAGTTCCTAGTAGTCCAAAAGCTAAAAGTAAATTAGGTACAATTTTTGTTATATATTCTCCTTCTTCACAGCGAATGTTTATACCAAAAGATGTAAAGGTTTCATTGTTATAAACTCCATCAATTAATGCTAAGGTATTAACGTTTTCAACCTGTTGACTAATGTTACTAAATCTTATTTCTAAAAGGTTAATAAATTTTGGTTGTATGCCTTCACTATTATTATTAATTAATCTTTTTGTTTTTCTTTCTAAATTCTGTAAATGCTTGTACAAGGAAATTCGCATTGACAGACAGATAACGGTTGGTAGAATAACTAACAATACTGTCATGATTGCTAGGTAAGGGGGAAAAAGAGTTAGGGCTTTTAACATGGTAAATTAATATTTAATAGTTAATAGTGATTATCACAAACGTTATATATGTGAAACAACGATGTTCCGATTAAAAACCATATTCACAGGCAAACTAAGTAGCAGAGATTTTGATAATTAAGCAGTAAAATTATTTGTAAAATGTTTGTTGCTTAATATCATGATACAAACTGCTATCAATAAAAAATTTTAATAGTTAAAAAGAAAATTAGTAAAAATAAGAGCCATTATAAATAGCTAATTTTCTTTATGTAGTTTTATTTATGACAAAATGAAGTGCAGAAGGTCGGTTTAACCTTAGATTAGAGGAAAACCTCTCCTCGAATTAAACGTCGGGCAACATTTAACAAGTCACGCTCAACATAAGGCTTAGTGAAATAAGCTCTTGCACCCAATTTTGCGGCAATATTACGGTGTTTTTCTGCTCCCATTGATGTTACCATTGCCATGGGTACATCGCAGAGCCTCTCATCTTGTTGCATTTTTGTCAACAACTCCAAGCCATCCATTCTCGGCATATCAACATCACATATAACTAAATCATAAATTAAATCTTCTGATAATTTGTCCCAAGCATTTTGACCATCTCGAGCAACTTCTACCTCATAACCAGCTTTTTTGAAAGTTAGAGATAGCATTTCCCTTACAAGCAAAGAATCATAGACAATTAAGATGATACCATTCCCCCTTAAAATTCCATCTTCTAGTTCGATAATTTTTTCCGCTACATCTAAAATGCGATCGTCATGGGTTACGATCAGGATAGTACAACCCTGCTCTTTCGCTAATTTTTGCATAATTTCTACCACATCACGACCAGATTTACTATCTAATGCG
>PXEJ01000031.1 GCA_003566215.1 Cyanobacteria bacterium T3Sed10_376R1m
ACTAAAGGTAAACAAGAAGAAATCACAGATTGTTAGTGACAATATTAAATTCAGAGTTTTTTAGGAGGGTGATGTATTTCCAGGTTCGAGGAAGCAAAATACTTAAGTTTACAAATCAAGACATCAAAAAATCTAGGGCAGTTAAAAACAATCTTAACTCCTCAGAAATTACTAAAAAGTTAGAAGAAACTACCGCTCCTCCTGCTCCTACTTTTGCCCATAAGCATCCTCGCTCTAATCGTTTGTCTGTCGAACAAGCAGAACGCATTTATCGAGGTTCAAATAGTTAATATTTATAACTCTTAACCTCAGATAAACTTAAAACTAACATCAAACCAGCAACAAATTTATAAACCTTTTATTGCAAATAAATAAAGGTTTTGCTATAATTGTTAAGTGCGATTGGAGAGGTGGCTGAGCGGTTGAAAGCGGCTTCCTGCTAAGAAGTTGTGGGGTTTATAGCTCCACCGAGGGTTCGAATCCCTCCCTCTCCGTTTCAAGGAAGGTAATTAAAGGTATTATTTGAGACTCTCAAAAAGATTTTCATACTTTTCTAAAGCCATATCAAAAGAATAAAATTTTTGAGCATGACTCCTGCCCTTTTCCCCCATTATTAAGACATTGCTTTTCTGGTGATAAAGTTCTTCGATTTTTAAAGCTAAAGCATTCACATCTTCTGGAGGCACAAGCACCCCCCCATCACTGATCTTAATAGCTTTTGCGGCCGTTCCCGACTCCGGTACAGAGCCAATAATAGCGCAACCACTAGCCATTAAGACAGGGATTTTAGAAGGTAAATTAAAATCAATAACATTACTTTTTTGAATTACCATACCAATATCAATAGTACCTAACATTTCCGGTAGCTTCTCCCGTGGTTGAAAAGGTTTCAACAAAACATTATCACAGTTTAATTTTTGACGTAGTTTTTCCAGTCTTTCTAAAGCCTCTTGCTTTCCGACAATAACAATTGTTAAATTCTCTAAGTGTTTTAACTTATCAGCCACCTTAATCAGAATTTCCACGGGTTGAGTTAGGGCAATGTTCCCCGAATATAAGACAATAAATTTATTTTGCAAATCATTTTCCTTAATAAAGGAACTATTTTCCCTCGACACAGGCTTAATAAAATCAATATCTACCCAGTTAGGTATTTTAACTATTTTATCTTTAGAAACATTTTTTTTGACCAGATTATCAATAAAACCATCTGCAATTACACTAATTTTTGTGGCAGTTTTATAAGCAAATTTTTCTAAAAAACTAAATACTTTAATTAATTTTTTATTAGTTAATAAACCTACATGAACTGCCGCATCTGGTAAAATATCTTGTAAATTTAAAACAATAGGACAATTATATATTTTACTCAGAAAAAAAGCGGGAATACATACAGGTAAACCGGGTACAGTGAGTAAAATAATATCAGGGGACCAAAATTTTAAGCCTTGCCAAAAGCTAAGAAATGCAAAACTAGCTTCAAACATTGCTCGATTAATAAAACTTCGTTTAGGGGTAGCCCAAACAAAAGAACGATAAATTTTAACTCCATTTCTTTCTTCTTGGGCGTAAATCTTGCCTTGATAATCTGGATAAATTGTGCTTTCTGGATACCAAGGCATAGCAGTTAAAACCCTCACATCATGACCTTTTTTTGTTAATCCTTCTGCTAATTCTGTCATTAGGGGGGCAATACCAATTAATTCAGGATAATAATTATAAGAATAAATAAGAATACGCATTATTGAGAATATAGAATGTAGAATAATGTAGAATGTAGAATAATGTAGAATGTAAGATATAAAATAAAATCGTTTTTTAAAACTAAAGATGAATATCCAAAGTTATTGGAACTTATATAAATTTTCCCTAGATAGATATTTCCCGTGATGAGATGATTAACTATCAATAATATAAAAATACGGCTCTCTAATTTATAGCAGATAATTATTTATTTACGCTTCATGGGTGGGATTGCAGATAAAGTATTTAGAGCGAAAGATGAAAAAAAATAAAAAATTACAAATTATTAAAAACTGCGATGGTTATCGAGCAAGTTATCAATAGTTTGAAGGTTTATAATTGAAATTAATTTTAACTAAATTTGCATAAAATGAAAAAAATACCTCGTTTTTTAGTTGGTTTATCCCTTGCTTGTTTATTAATAATTCTTCCTGCCTGTGGTGATAATACTCCCTCTAGGTTTGAAGGCGCACAACAAGAAAGTATTGATGCGGGTAGTCGTAATACGGCGGTATCTAAGGATGCGGTAAAAGGGGCTGGTTTTAATCAATTTTTCCCTGTCAGTGAGGGAGGTTATGAGCGAGTTTTTACCCAAGAAAAAGATGGTTTTGTCGAAGCGGTGTTAAAAGAATCTGGGGAAAATGTGGCACTTTTGACTGTATTTGATACCGTTAGCAATCCTTCGGCAAAGGATGATTTTGCGGATAGTCAAGGGGAAATAAATGGCTATCCCTTAGCTCAAAAAGGCTCTCAGGCAACAGCTTTATTGGTTGCTGATCGTTATCAGGTAAGTGTGAGATCAAGTAATGATAGTTTTACTGTCAATGATAGGGAAGTGTGGTTAAGTAAATTTGATCTTAATGGTTTAGCTAATTTAGATTAGGAGAAAAAAATGAGTAAGTCAATTTATGATTTGGTGGACAATCTGCCAAAAAGAAATGTTACAACGATGGTTTTGAATGCCCTTGATTTTGTGGCGCCGGGGCAGTGGCAAAATCCGACGAATTTTGAGCAGATGATTCGAGATATTAGTCAAGAAACTGATGAAAAATGGATTCAGAAAATTGGCGATCGCGCGGTTTGGTTATATAATGATAAAAATCAGGGCTACCAAAAAGCTTTGTGGTTATACCAAACGGTAGATAGTGCTGATTACGCTTTAGGGGCGGCGGCTTTAGCCAATAAGGTAGGAGAAAAAATTGGTTTTCTTAGTTTTCTCAATAAGTTAACCCCTAGTAATCAAAAAGCACAGGCATTGGATTTATCCCTTAAGCTAGTGGTGGAAGTTGTGGCATTTTGCCAGATTAATGGCTTACCGGGGGATAGTATTGGTGATTTTGTTAAGGCGTTGAAAGAGTATGAAGGGGAAGCCTTGATGCGGATGGCTGCCTTAGTATGTATTGATGGACTTATTCCCTTCGGTGCGGACTTCATTTTAAGCGTAAAGTCAACTTTAGATAATTTGACCCCAAAAGAGTTATCTCAAAATTCAGCTTTTTCTAAGGTTAGTAAACTTATTCCGGGAGGCAATCCTGCGGGGCAACTACAGTTTATTGGTAGTAGTTTTAATGCTGTACAGGGTTGGATGACTGGTTTTGTGGGCGATCGCAATCTAACCCAAGGTAAAGTAATGAATAACCTGCAAAATTTTGTCGAATTTTCTAATGATCAACTAGACTATGTAGCCGCCTTCCTTGATATGTCAACCAACTATTTTGAACATACAGGCACTCAATCCATTGCCACTCGTTTGATTCGTCGTGCCATGGCAGAAGTCTAAGAATCAATCAATCATTCTTAACCTCGTCTAACAGACTTAAATCATTAATCAAAAAATTAAACATCTTCAGCCCCTATTTTAACAAGGGGTTTGGAGAAAACCTTTTCTTACAACTCTTTTTTTGCTAAAATAAGCTAATATATTAAATACTTATGTACTAAAGGTTTAGGGAAAAATTCCTTAAGAATCAAAAAAAACCTATACTTAAGTTGAAGAGTAGAAAAATAAGTTATAACCAGAAAAATAATGGCGACAAGTACCGGTACACAAAGTTCCGACAAAGAAAAGGCACTTAACTTAGTTCTCAATCAAATTGAACGCAACTTCGGAAAAGGTGCAATCATGCGTCTAGGAGATGCTGCCAAGATGAAAGTAGAAACCATCTCTAGCGGTGCATTAACCCTTGATTTAGCATTGGGTGGTGGATTACCCAAAGGAAGAATTATCGAAATTTATGGTCCTGAAAGTTCTGGTAAAACTACTCTAGCACTTCATGCGATCGCAGAGGTACAAAAATCAGGAGGAGTAGCCGCTTTTGTGGATGCGGAACACGCCCTAGATCCTAGCTATTCCAGTGCTTTGGGCGTTGACATCGCCAACTTATTAGTTGCCCAACCCGACAACGGAGAATCAGCCCTTGAAATAGTTGATCAATTGGTGCGTAGTGCCGCCGTTGATTTGGTAGTAATTGACTCCGTGGCGGCCCTTACCCCCCGAGCAGAAATTGAGGGGGAAATGGGAGACTTGCAGGTAGGCTTACAGGCACGATTGATGAGTAAAGCCCTGAGAAAAATCGCTGGAAACATTGGAAAATCTGGTTCGACAGTTATCTTCCTCAACCAACTACGCCAAAAAATTGGTATTAGTTACGGTAGCCCAGAAGTAACCACTGGGGGA
>PXEJ01000293.1 GCA_003566215.1 Cyanobacteria bacterium T3Sed10_376R1m
ACCATCAATAACAACTCCTACCCCGCCCCCGTGGGACTCACCAAAAGTAGATATTCTAAATAATTCGCCAAAAATACTGCTCATTTATAAAAACTAATAATAAGGAGGTTCAACATCTACCTTAATTGTTCATTGTCCACCGTCAATTGTCAATTGATCTAAGCCGCAGGGAAAATTTGAGCAAACTCTGGAGTAATATTTAACTTAACCTTTGTACCTACCGTCAACTGAGTAGAAGTAGTCGTACGAGCATGAAGTCTTTTGCCCGATGGAGTTTGTAAACAATAACGATATTCTCGACCTAAAAATTCTCTTTCTTGGACAACGGTAGGGCTTTTCTCATCGGGAGATAATATTACATCCTCTTGGCGAAACATCAACTCCCCAATATCGCAACTAGGAGGAGCATCAATTTCCCACTCTCCCAACTCCGTCAACCAAATGTTACCCTCCCTAGTGGCCTCTACAAAATTCGCTTGGGTAACAAATTCCGCCACAAATCTTGATTGGGGTTGAGTGTAAATATCTTCAGGGCTTCCAATTTGTTCTAAATTTCCCCCGTGCATTACGCCAATGGTATCTGCGATCGCCATTGCCTCCTCCTGATCATGAGTCACAAAAATAGCCGCCGTATTAGTACTTTTAAGAATATTTCTCACCTCATGACGCAATCTTTCCCTTACCTGTACATCCAGGTTACTAAGAGGTTCATCAAGTAAAATTAACTCAGGTTGAGGAGCTAAAGCCCTCCCCAAAGCAATCCTTTGTTGTTGCCCCCCAGACAATTCATGGGGATAACGCTTTTCTAATCCCCCCAAACCCACAAGATGCAAAATTTCCGCCACCCGTTGATTTATTTGTTCGCTACTAAGGCGAGGCTTCTTCGGTTTCAACCCAAAAGCAATATTATTTGCCACCGTTAGATGAGGAAAAAGAGCATAATCTTGAAAAACCATCCCCGTATGTCTTTTTTCCGGTACAACCCAAAAACCATCTCCCGTAACAACCTCCCCCGCAAGTTCCACCGTTCCCTGATTCGGCTTCTCAAAACCAGCTATTATTCTCAATAGGGTTGTTTTACCGCAACCAGAAGGACCTAATAAACCAAGTAATTCTCCTTTTTTTAAGTTAAAGCTAACTTGGTTAACCGAAGGTGGCTGAGAAGGATGAAACTGTTTACTGATTTGGTTGACCTTAAGAATTGTTTGCTCTGACATGAAGTTACTAATAATATTTCAATTAAACTTAACGGTTTAGATAAGAAAAGTTCGCAATAGTTACTAATATAACTCAAAATTGACATTTATTAGCATTTATTAATTAAAAAAATTGCCTGTAGAGATTATGACGAAAATCAGCTAGAATTAATTGTTTATAAAAAATTCAACCACTTAACACTATGACTGGAAAAGTAATAGATAGTGGTGCTAACAGTTTACTATTAGTATTACTGCCCTTAGCTTTAATCACAATGGTAGTGTTTGTTGCCTGGCCCCTAATCCTTGGCATTTTCGTTGTCTCCTTAGGGTGGAAACTATGGCAAACTTACCAATGGCAGCAACTATCTAAAAAAATAGACCCTTTATTCAATCAATTAATCCAAACTAATCAAGGATGTCTAACAATATTAGATATTTCCTTAAAAACAGGATTAAATGCAAACACTTCTAAATGGTATTTAGACCGCAAAACCGATCAATATGGTGCGGTTAAAAGACTCTATGAAGACAAAGGAGTAGTTTATTATTTCCTCACAGGCAATGCTCTAGGAAGTATTTTTGATGATAGCGACTCTGATAGTGATACTGAATCAGCACCCGAACCTAATTTAATCTCCACATCCGACTCTTCTGACTCTACTACTACGAATAATGAATCTCAAGGTGAATCTCCAAAAGTAGTTGACACCTTAGCCAAAGATGAAAATTCATCGGCGGAAACGGAATTTTTGACGGAAAACGAAAGCCCATCAGACCAAGAAAATATATCACCAACACCCCCTCCAGAAAACATTAAGTCTGATTTAGGGCAGGTAATTGCAACTTCTGAGTTAACTTTTAATCAAACAGAATTAGCAAAACGTTTAGAAGTTCATAGTAGTACCGTAGGAAAACGAAAATCTGATGATGATTTTTCCCTATGGAGTCAAAGTCGAGATCCTGATGGTATTCCTTGGCAATATATAGAGGATACTAAATTGTTTATTCCCCTTGAGTAATTTTCATTTGCATCCATAATTAATCTTTTTGACTACCCGCTTCTAAGCGGGTTTTATTATGTAGTTTTGTAAATAAAAATAAAGTTTAAATAATTTTATTATTAATCTATTAATAATGAAGATATTTAGTTAATAACAAGCATATACTAATAAGATAATTAATAAGTTTTATTGAATTACTTAATTTAATCAACAATTGATAATTATATCCAGTATATATTTAAAAATATATACTTAATACAACAAGATTATCCCCTTAAATTAGTATTTAATTAGAAGTATAAAGAATATAAAGATGGGTTAATAATTTAAATATTAGGATTATTTATAATTTTCAAATGACTTGATAGTTAATTTTAAGAAACTATCTTCTCTATAGAAAAAAAATATAATTACTTTTAAGAAAATAACCAATTTTTATCAGCTGTTTAAGTTTAATTTTGGAAGAAAAAAATGGAAATTAGTGATGTACTTAAACGTTATAATAATGGCGATCGTGATTTCAGAGAAATCAACTTAAGTAAAAGTAATTTAAGTGGTATGAACTTAAGTTATGCCAACTTATCTCGCTCAAAACTAATGGAAGCTCATTTAGCATGGTCCGATTTAGAACGATGTTTTCTTTTAGAAGCCGATTTACGGGGTGCTTTTCTCTACGGTGCTAATCTTAGTTTTGTCAAATTAAAAGAAGGTTTACTAACCGAAGCAGACTTAACCAAAGCAGATTTAAAAGGAGCACAATTACATAAAGTAAACCTAGAGGGGGCAACCTTGAGTGGTGCAATTCTCACATGGGTAAATCTTTACATGGCAAATTTACCCGCAGTTAACCTATGTGGTGCAAATTTAGAAGGAATTAACTTACGGGGTGCAAATCTACAAAAAGCAAACCTTAATTGGAGTAACCTGACAGGGGCCCGATTAAGCGGAGCCAATCTTCAGGGTGCTAAATTGTACGGCATAAAACTAAAAGGAGCATTTTTAAACGGTTTAGACTTACATGGGGTTAACTTTAGTGGCATGGATTTAGCTCAAGCAAAAATGAGTGGCATGAAATTATATGGAGCTGATTTTAGTGGCAGTAATTTAGAGTCTGCTTTTATGCGCCGCAGCGTCATGGACAAAGCAAATTTAAAAAATGTTAACTTATATCAAGGACAACTCAAAGGAGCACAATTTGTCCAAGCTAATCTAATGAAAAGTAATCTGAGTGAAACAGACTTAAGGATGTCAGATTTGAGCTTTACTAATCTTAATTTAGTTAATTTAAAAGGTGCTGACTTAACTGGGGCTAACTTGCACGGAGCATATCTATGGGGGGCTTGTCTCGATGGTGCAACGGTTGCTGGGGCTAATTTTACAGGGGCTAATTTACGTGATGCAGATTTATCTGGGATTAATTTATCAGATGCAATTCTAACTGGTGCAACAATGCCAGATGGCAAAATTCATTTTTAATTGAACCGCCCTAACTCAAATGAATTAAAGAGTTTAAAGGTGGGAAAATACAGAAATTTCAAGACCTTCGGAACGAGAAGTAAAGCCTGTCGCCTAAAAGTAAGGCTTGATAATCTACAAAGATTCAAAAACAATTTCTTCGGGTAGGAAGCAGACACTGTAATTAAAATTTTAGCTATTAGGCGAGAAGCCCCACCCTGTAAACACCATAAAATATACCTTCCTTAAAGACAACTGACGGAAGCAAAACTGTGAGTAGTTTACAGACGAACTAAAATATTATTACCATGGGTATCTGTACCACAGGTACTATAAAGATTATATTTTTGAGCCATGGAAGCTACTAAATTTGTTTGTTTTTCACTGGCTTGCCAGGGTTGGGGGTTTCCATAGGCATAATAAGTTTCTACTCCATCAATACCTAATTCATAAATTTCTGTGATTAAATCTATGGCAGGGCGACGATAACGAGCAGGATGTGCCAAAACCACTAATGCACCAGCATCATGTAAACAATTAATTACCTGTTTCGCTTGACCATAGTATCCCTCTGGTTTATCACCAGTTAAATACTTTTCCATTGCTCGACTTCTAGGATTAAAACCATACCCGAGAATATGAACATTAGTATTATTTAATTCTGAAGTGATTTCAATACCAGTCCACAGAGAAGGTAGTATAATATCAGGATTAGTTTCTTGCTTTTGTTTCATCCAAGTTAATGCTCGAAAGAAAC
>PXEJ01000311.1 GCA_003566215.1 Cyanobacteria bacterium T3Sed10_376R1m
GGTTTTTGGTCTGACTTCTTGGGCAAACCCAAAGGGATCTGATTTTTCGTAAATATGTCCTGCCCAGTTTTTGATTTCATATTTGTAATGGGTGCCATAATCTAACTCGGGGATAAATAATTCCCAGACAATATTATTAATTTTGCGCATCTGGTGTTCTCTACCATCCCAGGTGTTAAAGTCTCCTAATACGGAGACGTTACGGGCATTGGGTGCCCATACGGCAAAGTAAACCCCTTTTACGCCATTTTGCTCCATGACGTGCGCCCCTAATTTTTCATAGATGCGGTGGTGGTTACCTTCTTGGAATAGGTAGAGGTCATAATCAGTAATTTTATTGGATTTGAACTGATAGGGATCATAGATTACTTTTTCGTAATCTCCTTCTTTGACTCTTAATTGGTAGTTATTTAATTCATCAATTTCTATTTCACATTCAAAAAAGTTGGGGTGATGGTGCGATCGCATTTCGTACTCCGTACGATGTTCTGGTGACACCACATAAGCCTCCGTAGCTTTGGGTAAATAAGCCCTAACTACATAGGTGTTGCTTTCTTTTCCTTCCGAGACAAGGTGTAAACCCAATATTTCAAAAGGATCATTGTGTAGATTATTAACAATTTGTTCTACTTGGGCTTGGGTAATTTTACTAGGCATTTAATGTAATCAATTAAAGTTGTCTTTTTATATGTTGTCATCATGATACCTAGTTTTTCTCCATTGAAACCTAGTTTTTGATGAACTACTCACTCCTATTTTGAGTTTTGTCTTTGACATTCCCCTAAAATAAGCGCAGTGGCGATGGCAACGTTAAGAGACTCAACCCCGTTAGCAAGGGGAATTTTAACCTTATTCGTAGCCAAATCGGTCAAATCAGAAGACAAACCCTGAGACTCATTGCCTAATAAAATTAAAGTGGGTAAAGAAAAATTAATTTGCCAATGGGTTTCATCTCCATCCAAACAAGTGGCAATAACCTGATAACCCCTATCACGATAATTCTTCACCAAGGACAAAATATCTTTTTCGGCTTTTGCTTGAATCCTAAACCATTCTCCCACAGAAGAGCGTAATACTTTGGGATTATCTAAATCTACACTATCTTCACTCAACCAAAGCATATCCACATCCATTGCTACCCCAGTACGGATGATTGTACCCAAATTACCCGGGTCTTGAATTTTTTCTAATACCAACCCTAACTTAATTTTTTCTGGGGGCAAGTCTTCTCGGTAAATTCTTTTTGCCGTAGCCAAAACCCCATCAGGATTTATGGTAGTAGCTAAAGATTTGATCACCTCCTCGCTGACGGTTTCCCACCTTTGGGCTTGGGCTTGTAACCTTTGCCATAACTGATAATTTTTATTTTGCCATGCCGAAGTAGTTAATAAAGTAGAGAGGGAATAATTAATCTCCGAAGCAACTTCTAACAAATTTGTCCCTTCTAGTAAACAAAGATTTTGTTGATGTCTTTCTGACCTTTTTTGTAATTTACGTATTTCTTTGACTAAAGGATTTTTTAAACTGGTTAACATAGTAATTGACACTCTCCACTTTAATTCGTAGAAGTTGAGGATTCTTGGTTGAGCGACTCACCGTTACCTTCATTGCTAATTAATTTAGCTAGTTTTAGATTATTGATCATGGCTTTTTCAAGTCTTTTTTCTCAATGATGATTTTTGCTACTCAGAATCCACCACTATCACTCGATTAAGCTTAGTAGTGGAGAGTCTATCAATGTTAATTAAGCTCAGTTCGATATGAGAATATTGGATTAGGGCAGGTTTGGGGTTTAATTTTCCTTAGATTGATTACTCAATTAGAAAATTAAAAATAAGAAAATAAATAAAAAGATATTTTTTATTTATTCTTGAACCTAATATCTGTACGGACGTAGCATACTACGTCCTCTACCACCTGATACTTTGCCTTTTTTCTAAAAAAATAGTTAAAAGTACAAAATTACAGATACTACACCCAGAAAATAAAACCCCATAATTATCAATTGCCAATTTTCCCGACCATAGCTCCTTTTCAGCAAAGCCTAATTATTGAAGTATGCTTCTAGAGCCTCGGACACTATTTGATTCATGCCTTTTTTCTGGTCAGTAGATGCCGTTTTCAACTTTTGATACCATTCCTCGTTAACACTGATACGATGTTCGTTACGTTTAGCACGGGGCTTTTTCTCGCCTTTTTTCATTACTTTTTTGTTACTAGGTTTATAGGTTTGGGCAAATTTTTGTAGTGCGTCAAAACCGACACGATTACAAAATTCACCAAAGGTTTCTTTTTTCTTTTTACTGTCACGGAAATAAACTAATAGGGGTTCTAAAAATTGCTCTAATTCGGCAATATTTAGTTTTTCCACATAGGTACGAGCTAATCTGGTTTGATTGGGGCAACCTCCTAACCATACTTGGTAGATATTAGGGGCTGAACCTACAAAGCCTAATTCCGCCATATAAGGGCGGGCGCAACCGTTAGGGCATCCTGTCATCCGAATTACGAATGTTTCTTCTGCCATACCTAATTTACCTAATAATGTGTCGATGCGATCGATTATACTGGGTAAAATTCTTTCTGATTCGGTGGTAGCTAGTCCGCAGGTGGGTAAGGCGGGACAAGCCATGGAGTAACGGGTAAGATGATTGACGTTGTCGGCGTTGGTTTCTACTCCATTATTGATAAAAATTTTGTTAATTTCATCTTGCCATTGGGGGTCGATTTCATAGAGTATGATGTTATGATTGGCCGTTAGACGGGTGGGCAGTTCGTATTTGGTAATTACTTCCTTGAGGGCAGTTTTTAGCTGAAATGCTCCATCATTTTTAACTCTGCCATTTTCTACGGAGATTCCTAAAAATAGTTTACCGTCTCCTTGGTCGTGCCATCCTAAATAGTCTTCATATTTCCATGGGATTAGTTTTTTGAAGGGTTCTAATTTTTTGCCAAAGTATTTTTCTAGTTGGGTTTTAAATTTTTCGACTCCCCAATCGTTGATCAAATATTTCATTCTGGCATGACGGCGGTTTGTGCGATCGCCATAATCTCGTTGAGTAGCGACTACGGCTTTGACTAAATCAAACACATCATCTTTAGAAACATAACCAATTTCATCAGCACTACGAGCAAAGGTTTCTTCTTTGCGATGGGTACGCCCCAAACCACCTCCGGCAAGGACATTAAACCCCTGTAATTCTCCTTTTTTATTAGTCATGACCACTAAACTGAGATCATGGGTATAGACATCAATGGAGTTGTCTCCCGGTACGGTGACAGAACATTTGAACTTACGAGGCATATATTGAGCCCCATAAATAGGCTCATCTGAGTCATCAAAAGTAGTATTATTACTATTTTTTTGACGGGCAGCTTTCACTTCTGGAGCTTCTTGGGCGCTAATAGCCTTTTCTCCATCCAACCAAATTTCGTAATAAGCCCCTGTTTGGGGGGTAAGTAAATCAGCTATTTTATCAGCATATTCCCAAGCATACTGATAGTCTAAACGATTTTTGTAGGGAGCTGGAGGTGCCATGACGTTGCGGTTTAAGTCGCCACAGGCGCCAAGGGTTGAACCCATGTTTTTAACAATGGTGTTAATTACGGTTTTAAGATTTTTCTTTAAAATACCGTGAATTTGATAGCCCTGACGGGTAGTTACTCTAATGGTGTGGTTGCCATATTCTTCCGATAAGTCTTCTAGGGCAAGGTATAGCTGAGGAGGAATAAAACCTCCGGGGTTACGGGTGCGCAACATAAACTGATAATCTTTTTCTTGCCCTTTGACTCGATTATCTCGGTTATCCTGTTGGTAAGAGCCATGAAATTTTAGTATTTGAATACCATCTTCACTAAAATGGGTAGTATCTTGTTTTAATTCTGTGGCTATAGGTTCTCTTAAAAAGTTACTACGCTCTTTAATACCTTCTACCTTAGAGCGTTTTTTCTCAATGGTTGAACTGTCTGTCATTACTTTTGTGTTATTTTTAGTCTGATTCCTTATTTACTATTCTAGTGCGATCGCACTTCATCTGTCAGCAAATGTAAAGAAAATCACTTTTAATTTTTCACCGTACGATTGCGCCACACCTGCCAAGAAGTATAAAAAAGCAAAAGAGTCGCACCAATGACATAAACCCCCCCACTAGGAAAACCAGAAAAAACAAGGGCAAAACTACCTACCCATAAAGTTAAAGAATAAATAAATAACACCGCCAAACGCTGAGAAATACCAGCGTCCAATAAACGATGATGAAGATGACGTTTATCCGCCAAAAAAGGAGACTTTCCTTGCAAAACCCGGGATAAAATCACCACCGACATATCCACAATAGGTACAGCCAAGATGATGTAAGGGAGTATAACCGCCGTTACCGCAGCCGTTTTCGCCAAAC
>PXEJ01000110.1 GCA_003566215.1 Cyanobacteria bacterium T3Sed10_376R1m
AAGTTATTTGATCAGGGTTAAAAAATAAACTAGAGGGAGTTTGAAGATTCTTTTTTGGGGGCTTACGATTTTCTTTATCTAAATTCCATTTTCCGCCAATGGGTTTATTTTCGTCTGTTAATAATATTTTAAATCTTTTACGACTTTCTCGATAAAAGTCTTCTAAAATTAGTTTTTTTCTTCCTTTTGCCCATTGTTTAAATTCTTCTTTTTGCCAGAGAAAGTTGTTGTTGGAAACAAAATTGATGTGACAATTTATATTAATTTCTTTGAGGAAATGGAAACAAGTTCTATCATGGTTAATAGTTTTATTAAAGGGTATGGTGCGATCGTCACTAGGACTCATTAATTTTAATTCTTTAATTTCATTGGTTTTGATCCAATCAATTAGAGATTCTCTAAAATCATTACTAATAACGTAAGTAACTTGCCAACCATCTTGTTTTAATTCTTGGGCGAAATGACGCATTGCAGACCAAATTAAAGCCAATTTTTGGCAATGATAAGTTGTTAATGAACCTAAATTAAAAGATTCTATTAAAATAAGAGGGGTGTTTTTTTTATTATTTAAACAACTTAATAATGCAGGATTATTTTTATTTAATTGATCACCTAAAATCCAAATACCAGTAGTCATAATAATTAATATAAATATTTATCTGTTTGGTAGAAACCAATGTAAGTTAAGTCTCTTGTTTATTTGTTAACTTACTAAGGTATTTGATTATTTTTTCAATTTATTTCTCATCATCTTATCAATGATCCAAAATATGATATATAAAGCCACTTTAGGCTCTATTTGGGTTTAACTTTTGTTTAAGTGCCGATAAAAGGTTTATTTTAGCTTAATACTTGTTTGCAGATCTCACGGAGTGTGCAAAAATAATAAGGTTGTCTTAGATTGGATTTGACTAAATCTAATTAAACTACCAACTTTTCTACCCTTCATTGTTCAAGAAAACATAAGGGTAAACATAAAAAGACTACAACTATATTAAGTTATTACCATATTATCTAAACTATGAAAGTAGGCGATCGCATTAAAGTAACCGAATCAGTGATTGTATATCATCACCCTGAACATAAAAAAACAGCTTTCGACATCAAAGGCATGGAAGGAGAGTTAATAGAAATTGTAACAGAATGGCAAGGAAGACCCGTAAGCGCCAACTTTCCTTACCTAGTGAAATTTAGCAAAAAATTTAAAGCTCATTTTCAAGAAAATGAAATAAGCTTAGCTTGACTTGCTCTCCCTCGCTAAGTCTAGGGCTATGGAGGGGGTTTTCTCTAAGGAGAATACCTCAACTATCCATTAACCCTTTAGACACTAAAAGTCGCTCTCTTTTTTTTCTGGCAATTTCTTGAAGATTAATTATTTTGTCCGTTTCATCAACAATTTCACCAGTTAGCACTTCCAAAACATCTTCAAGGGATACAACTCCAGAAACTCCCCCATATTCATCTATAACCACCATTAAATGTTGTCGAATTTCTTGGAATTTTTTTAATAAATAATCAGCCCGAATGGTTTCTGGGACAAAATTTGCCTCACGGGCAAGATTGGCTATTTTTTCATTCTCTCTACCTTCAATAATTCCCGCTAATAGTTCGTGTTTTAAGGCAATGCCGATAACATCATCAATAGAATCTTGAACAATTAAAATACGGGTATGTTCAGATTTGATAATATTTTTTTGACATTCCCCTAGTATTAAATTCCCTTTGAGATAAGTGATTAAAATTCGAGGAGTCATCAAATCCGAAGCCAATAAATCATTTAAATGAAAGACACGATTAATCATTTCTGCTTCATCAGCTTCAATTACTCCTTCGGTTTTACCAATACGAGTTAAAAATCTGATTTCTGTTTCGTTGGTAGTGGGTAAGACTTGTCCTTTGGTAAGGGGTTGAGTTACTATTTCTAATAACCATACTAAGGGTGCCATGACCAATGTTAAATATTTAACGGGGAGGGCTAAATATAAAGAAATTTGGTCTGCATATTTTTGTCCCAGAGTTTTTGGTAATATTTCGGCAAAAATAATAATTAGAAAGGTTAAAATACCAGAAAATAATCCTAACCAATTATCTCCTAATTCTTGACTGACTGTGCCACCGATGATAATACTACCAACTATATTAAAAATATTATTTAATATAACGATAGTTGCGATCGGACGATTAATTTTTTGTTTTATTTCAAGTAAAGCTAAGGCAGGGATTTTTTTCGATTGAGCCCACTGTCTTACCCTTATTTCTGAAACCGACAATAAAACAGTTTCAGACAAGGAACAAAATGCTGAACCTAGTAAAACAATAAAGACAATAAAAATAAGAGTCAGCATTCGTTAAACTTTGGTTTCCAAAGATTTTAAATATTCTGTGTTTACCCCTGATTCTCTGGTAAGGGCAATTTTCCCTGTGCGAGAAATTTCCTTAATGCCAAATTTATTGAGCATTGAAATGATGGCTACCATTTTTCCAGGATCTCCAACTACTTCTAAGGTTAAACTATCTTCTGATATATCTACTACCCTAGCTCTAAATACCTGAGCAACTTGTAAAACTTCTCCTCTGTTATTGCTATTAGTGCTTACCTTTACTAACATTAACTCCCTTTCAACGCAAGGAATCTTAGTAATATCACTGACTTTGATGACATTAATTAATTTGTGAAGTTGTTTTGTTAGTTGTTCAATAGTATCATCATCTCCCGGCACTACCATGATAATTCTTGATACTCCTACTTGTTCGGTAGGCCCTACTGCTAGACTTTCAATATTAAACCCACGTCTGGCAAACAATCCCGCAATTCTGGTTAAAACTCCTGCCTCATCTTCTACTAATACAGAAATAGTATGCTTCATTCTCTATGTTAATAATTCCTGACGATAAACTGCACAAACTTAATTTATTTGACAAGGATTTAACTTGATAGTTAAGTTTTTGACCCTGACATTCTGACTATTTTAACTCTTAACTTGCCCCTGCACCACCTCGAGGGAAGATAAAATTCATTGGAGTTTGTCCAAAAACTATTTTTTTACCTTTTTTGTGATGAGGAAGTGTGGAACTACCATAAACTTAACCTACGAATTATAAATTTTAAAAATGCTACTGATAGTAAAATAAAAGGAAAAATTATCATAGTGTTTTCTTTTCACACTCTACCCTATGGAAAAATCGTAATCCCCAAATATTCAAGCACAACTAAACCAAGCTAGGGAGAATCTACAAAGGTTAGGTAATGCCGTCTCTGAATTAGTTAACCTCTCTCCTGATGTTTTTGATGATGAAGCAAGGAAAAAAAAGATAAGAACAATGGCAAACTATAATTAGATAGTAATAATTTTAATGAGATAATAAGAACTTCTTGAGATAAATATAGAAAGTAAAAATGATTACCAGTCAAATAGAATTAAATTTAACTATTGATGCTAATAAAATCATCAATCAGATTAAAAAAGAAACAAAAATTCCTTTTCCGTCTCCTCAATATCCTAAGTTTAAATTTATTGATTTATTTGCAGGAATTGGTGGTTTTAGAATCGCTTTGCAAAATTTAGGAGGTTTATGTGTTTTTTCCAGTGAATGGGATGAAAAAGCACAAAAAACTTATCAAGCAAATTTTGGAGAAATACAAAAAATTAAGAGATAAAAATGTTAGTTTTATGGTATTCTAAAAATTCTCTTGAAGGAAAAAAATTACTTGGTAAAATAATATTATTATCTTTATATTTAAAAAATAAATCTATTACGGAATTATCTTTTTGAAAATCGTTAAAATATCGAGAAATTTGTACTTTATAATCTTGTGTTATCGTTATATAACCTTTATCAAATGCTTTATCATGTAAATAATTTAAGCATAAACCGTTACGAGGATTTAATCTATTCTTTTTATCTTTTGACCAAGGAATTATATGACTAGCAACTAAAAAATTAGGAATACTTAAACCAGTTATACAGCATTGAGAATTATAACATGACAAGATTGTAGAGCGAAAAAAATTTTGATTAACTCTTTGTTTAACTATTGATTCTCTTTCTTTTCCTTCGGGAATATCAAATGTTTCAATACCACTAATTTCTTCTAAAGATTTATTGCTTAATTTTGCAATTAATACTTCACTTTCATAAGCTAAATCATCCCAATTATTATTAAACTCATCCCAAATTATTTTATCTAATTTACTACCGTTTGATAAACCGACAATTCCTCTTTTTCTTAGTTCAGGATCAAAACGTCCAAAGTTTCCTATTTTCATCTTAACAGCATTCGGACTTCTTCCTATGATTTGTGAGATACGAATTATCTCAGGATGATTAGAAGATACTCTATTAAAAGGTATTTTACAATATAGATT
>PXEJ01000074.1 GCA_003566215.1 Cyanobacteria bacterium T3Sed10_376R1m
GAGAATAGCTGGTTTTAAATTCTTTTTCTCGGAAACTATTTTTAAATACGTTATCATCAGGATAAATAGGACTTAATGCCTGAATAATATCATGTTCATTTAATAATAAATTATCAGATATTTTTTGAGCTATGGTGTTGTAAATCTTTTCCTGTTCTGGGGTAGGCAAATTACAAATAACATTGTAACGAAATGAAAAAATAGTAATATATTTAAGAATTGTTTTAAAAGTGTCCCTTTTCTCTTGTCCAAATTTTTGATAACTCGCCATCAACACTGCTAGGGGTTGACGCACATTAAACATCGCTAATTGATTAAGTAATTGTTGTTCTTCTGAATGCCAAAAACTATCAAAAGAATTTCGCAGTGCGGCATAAATAGATGATGCAATATCTAGTTTTCTTAGTAACTTAAAAGCATTTTCTTTATTGTTTATTTGACGACGAATTGTTTTAAATAAATCCGTTTTTCTTACTAATTTATAACAGCTATTCCAGTATATTCTTAAAAATTCAGGAAAACTCTCACTGCCCAATTCTCCCAATATTCTTTCCCATAAATTTTCTAAGGTTTCTATTTCTGTTTCATGGTAGTCACCAGAAGCAATAATAGAAAAAAGATAGTTTTTTAATAAATCAGTAGCTGATAATCTAACTCCTCTTGAATTGAGGGTTTCAAATACTTTAAACGCATTTAATTCATCAGTAACAGTAATGACAGTAAAAAATAATTTATCCGCCATGGTATCAATGAAAAATGCGATCGCCTCTCCACTGGTTTGACACTGATTTTTGAGTTTTGATTCAAACCAATAAAAGGCTTTACGTAATTGATGCTCAGAAGCGTTTAAACCTCGTTGAGGTATATTTGCTAAGGAAGTAAGGTAGGTCTTGTAAAAGCGGTTATTGTGGCGATTTAGCTCTAGTTTAGCGCGGCTAACAAGGGTAACAGGATCTACATAACCAATGTAACTATTCTGTAGGTTATCTTTTCTTAACTGATTTTTATGGGCATCGACATCATCTTTTACTAAAGTTTGTAAGCGACTTAGGGAAGCCAAAATTAAAATACTAATGGTAGTAAGTCGTTGTTGTCCATCTATGATGTCAAAAGCCTTATTATCCGAAGATTGAAGCACTAAGTAACCCATGTAGTGTGCAGGTTCACCGTCTTCTTCAAATAATCCTAACATATCTTGCCATAGGTCTTCCCATTCGTCTTCACCCCATGAATAATCTCTTTGAAAGGGAGGTACACGGTACAGCAATCCGTTACCCATGATTTGACGAAAAGTCTGATTAGCAGTGTTAAAATTCATTATGGACATGGATTTCTAGAGGGTAATGGATAGTCGATTTCAAGAATATTAATTAAGTCTATAAAAGCCTTTTATCTTGAGTTTAAAATATGAAAATCATGTAAAATAACTGAATTATTAGGAGATAAATATAATTGACTAACATACATCAAAGTTTTAAACATTTCATTCAACTCCATTTAATGGAATACCATTTGCGATCGCCCTTAAACTACGAATAGCTTTTAAAATTCTTGTTTTTCCAGCTCCAGATACCCCTACTAAAAGATTAAGATTATCTAATAATTCTAATTTTTCTAGTTTCCATTGATATTCCTTATCATAGTATTCTAATTTATGAATTTTCATATATTTTTCGTCAGTTTACTCCACAATTAAATCATAAAATAAAATATTTTTAGTAATGATGATTTTTCCCTCACCCCAACCCCTATCCTAGAGGGCGAGGGAGTAATATTTTTGAGAATGAAAATCTCTTGCTTTGAAAAAACCCTGCTTAATAAGGAGGGAATTGAATTAAGATTAAGCATAGATTAAACGTCCTTTTGGTTTGGGTATTTCTCTCCCTAATTCTTGGGCTGTTTCTATCCATTCTTGAATAATTATCTCAGCATTGTTTACGGCTTCTTGATATGTTTTTCCATCTGCCATACAACCTGATAATTCTGGGACTTCTACCACAAAACTTTTGTCTATTTCACTCCAATAAATAATTAATTCATATTTAATTGACATCGTTTTCTCCTAATTTATATTTGATAATTAAATTTCTAATTTGCTTGACTTGATAGGCTTTTGCTTTTGAATTATTAGGTTGTATATTAATAATTTCTGTGAAGTCTTCTCGGTAAAATATATGATGACTTCCTTTGATTCTTTCTTGAAAACCTAATCTTTTTAATAAGGTGCAAAAGTCTGTAAAATCAAGATTATGATCTGATGTTCCTCTTAATATTTTTTCTCATAGTTTTTCATATTTTCCCATGATATAAATTTAATAACAATTAACAAATCTTTTGTTCAAATTCTAACGTTTAAGCCATACCCAGCGCCCTATTAATACTAATAAACTTCATCATGAGTACCAATATCAATCAAATTGATTTCTTCTTCTAAAGTGTCTTGATTTTTTTCAAAAGTAAAGACAATGCGACAATCATATTCGATCGTACAAGCCCAAGCACCCGATAACTTTCCTTTTAATTTGTGAGTGCGTAAAATAGTATTATAAGGATTATCAGCAAGTAACCTTAACTTAGATTCAATTTTGGATTTTAACTCTGGCTTCGCTTTAATAACAGCCTTAAAAGCCCTTTTAAAAGAAGGACTAAGGATTAAATTAGTCATTGTTTAACTCGGCGATAATGTCATCAACACTTCCACGAAATACGTTTCCTTGTTGATAATCTTCCCTAGCTTGATTAATATTTTCAGCAATTTGATCTCGTCTTTTTTCGATTTGCCGATGTCTAATAATGTTAATTAAATCATCTTGTTCGTCCAAAGAAAAATTATCAATTATTTCTAAAACTTGATGGAATTGCATTGTTTGTGACATCTTCGTTTTCTGTGAATTTGACCAATGGCTTTATTTTAACCCATACCCAGCGCCCTCCACCTCATAACATAATCTATAATGAGATAATTATTAGTTAAGGTAAATGATCATGAGTAAAACAGTCACAGTAACATATAACGGTAAAGTATTAACCCCTAAAATGCCTTTGGATTTAGATATAGGTAAAGAATATGAAATTGAAGTTATATCCGAAGAAAAAATCAATCAAGAATTAGAAGAATTACATAAAGAATTTGAGCGGTGGATTGCAGATATTGGAGTAAAGCAACCTTTAACCAGACAAAACGGCTTTGAAAAATAAAATGTCAAAAAGAGAAATTTTCGTAGATACTAATATCTTAGTTTATTCCATTGATATTAGTTTAGAAAACAGATTTTTTCATCATGCTTCACTAGAAATATTAAGACCGAGTGAAAAAGAAATACTATATATTTCCCCACAAACTTTGGCAGAATTTTACGCAGTTGTTACCAATGTGAGTGCTGTCAAAAATCCTATTACCCCTCAAGAAGCTATTTTCAGAATCAAAAGACTGTCGCAAATGGCAAATATCAAGGTTTTGGAAATTTCCCCTCAAGTTGAGCAAAAATGGCTAGAATTATTAGAAATGAATCCTGTTAAAGGTTCAAAGACTTTTGATGTTTTTCATTTGGCTACTATGTTAGCTCATAACATTAAACAAATTTACACTTTTAATGATAATGATTTTAATTGGTATAAAAACATTAATGTTATTAAACCAATATATAGCAATTACCATGGTTACGGGGTACAAAACGATCCCCCTAAATCCCCCTTAATAAGGGGGACTTGAGAATAATAAATGTATCTCATAATTATAAAAAACGCTATAGATAAACCCTCCACCCCACTCGGTAGGGGTTAAATATATTCAACCCCCGTAATCCCTAAACCCTTACAACCCTTTTATTTCCTTCAGCGCCCTCCCAAACTTCGGATAATTTACTTTTACTCCGTCATCTAAATCAATGTCTAGCTTTTCTAAAGCTATAAGGATATAATATGGTTCGATCGCACTCATTCAACTCATTAATAACCTTGGTTAGCTGAGTAATTTCTTTGAGGGCTTTGGTTTTCTGGGATGCGCTAACATCGGCACTTACTTCTACTTGTTTCAAGTGTTCTAATTTACCCTCCAATTTACTGCGATATTCCCGTAGGTATTGATTCAACACTATACTAACCGTATCAGGGCGATAACGATGTAAATATATCAAGGCGTTAAAGCTACCTTTGGGGCTACTAAATAACCAATAAATGGGGCGTTTCTTATACCGTTTAACATGGTCATTATAAAAGTCTGACTGAAAATATTTACCGATTTTCTTACCTATGGCATCCTCTATAAATTTGAGGTTAGTTTGATAGTTTTCTTCGCCGAAAGTGACGCGCAGGAATTGGCGGAATTGTTCGGTAATATCATCGCTAAACCAATCACC
>PXEJ01000186.1 GCA_003566215.1 Cyanobacteria bacterium T3Sed10_376R1m
GGTATAATTATGCTTATTAAGAATAAGGATTCGCTTTGCTCAGTTTATTTGTTGACCTCCTTTCCCCTCATCGCTAAAAGCGAGAGTCCCCAGGAGGTGTTTTAGATGGAACAAAAAGGGGCAACCGCAAAATCTATTAAATCATTAAAAGATGCCCTTAACCGTTGTCAAGAATTAGGGATGCGAGTATCTCGGCAAAGAAGATTTATTTTAGAATTATTATGGTCGCAACAAGAACATTTATCAGCAAAAGAAATTTATGAACATTTAAGTAAACAAGGTAAAGAAATTGGTCATACATCGGTATATCAAAACCTAGAAGCCTTGTCAAATCAAGGAATAATTGAATGTATAGATAGACATGAAGGCAGATTATACGGTAACGTTAGTGATGAACATAGTCATGTTAATATCATTGATACTAATAAAATAATCAATGTAGAAGTAGAATTACCCCCAGAATTAATCGAAGAAATCGAAACAAAAACGGGGGTAAAAGTGACAAATTATCGTATAGACTTTTACGGTTATAGTAATCAAAATTAATAATGAAAAGTGATTCTACCATTAGGATTTTATTATTAGATAATGATCCTATTTTTCGCTTAGGTTTAATAGCTTTAATCCAAGAACAAACTAACTCCAAAATTAATATTATTGCCCAAGGAGTATTAGACGATACCCTTGATTTGTTAACGGAACATAAAGTAGATTTATTATTAATCTCCCTCGATTTAGCCGTGGAACCCCGACAACTTAATACTCTAATATCTCTAAGTCGTCCATTAGAAAAAAAATACCCTGATTTACCTCTTTTACTCGTGACTCCCTGGGGTAGTAATGAGAAAATAAAAAATATTGCTAATGTAAAAGGTTGTTGTGCTAGGAATATTCCTATTCCAGAATTAATTAAAGCTATTAAAATTTGTGCTGGTGGAAAAACATATTTTAAGGAAATTAAAAATAAAACTGAAAATTCAAAGATTATTGGTGGTTGGTTATATCGTCAATGTATTTTAGGTTTACGAGAAATTGAACAAACTATTAGCACCATAAATCAATCTCTAAAAAGACCAGATTTATCAACCTTTGATATTATTTTTTTACAGGGAAAAAGACGAGAGTTAAAGGTAGTTCGTTGGTTAGTTAATCAGCTACTGCCCAGTGAAAATTTTATTGTTAATAATACTCCCTTAGAACCCTCTAAACCAACGGTTAATAAAGAGGATGAACAAAAATCCCTTGCTCAATTATCTCCTATGGATATTTCTCCTAGTGCCATTATTATAGGGGAAAGTGAGGTAGAAAATACCGATCACATCATAGCAAAAAAAATTCAAGGGTCACTAAAAAATACAACAGAACTATTTTTAGAAACAGATATTTTAAAATATCAGAAAACACAAGAATTATTTTTAATTATTTTACAAGATTTTAGTCAGTTAGTAGAAGATATAAAAATTCTTAATTTAAGTGTGGATGAATTATCTCAAAGAAGTACATTAGTTATTAAAGAATTGTGGCAAGGTTCAATAATAAAATATCTAAGCAGTTATTTATCTAAAGAGAGTATTACCAAATCTTTAGACTTAAAAGAAATTATTTTTAATCAAGGGCAATTTTTTTTAGAAAAAGAAGTAATGAACATTCCTTTTTTCTCTGAATTATTAGTTTATCTAGTATTAAATAATCACTTAATTATTGATAACCAAGCTTATTCTTATAAATCAAAATCAGCATTAGAAATAGAAATAATATTGAAGGAAAATGTAGTAATTACCACTGCACTTTATGTGATGCAATTTATTTTAAATAAATTATCAGAATTTCCAGAAATAAAACATAACTTATTAAAAGATGAATGGAAATCATCTCGAAAAATAGCTATGTTTAGAAATAATTTAATCTGGAAATATAGAAGGGAAAAATACTGGCAAAATCCTCGTAATATATTTGAAGATGAATATCAAATGTTCAAACTAGGGTATCAAGGAATCGTTCTTTGTAAAATAACCCATCCCCGTCACCAAGAACTAAAAACTTTAACGGGAATACCTTGGTTAGTGACAATTTTAATTGAATTTACCGACAGCATCACCAGAGGGATTAAAGCTCTAGCAGATATAGTCGGCAGAACATTAGTTTTCGTGTTAACGGAAGTCTTAGGTAAAGGCATTGGGCTCATAGGCAAAGGGATTTTACAAGGAATAGGAAGTAAAATTAAAAACTAACACAGTATATTTAAAGTACCCGTGAACCCACATTCTCACCAAAACCCATAGGTAATCTTGATGCCCAGAATTGTATAATTATAAATAGGTCAGCGAGATAAAAATAAATATGTTTAAAAAAAATTCCCCTGTCAGAAAAAAAGCAAAAAAATCAAATAAACTACTAACTCTTATAATCAGTAGCCTATTATGTAGTCAAACTGTTGCTATAGGGGGATCTGCTTTTGCCCAACAAAATCAAAATAATGAGTTTAGCTATAGTGACTTGTTGAGTAAAATTCAAGAAGAACAGATTGAAAGAATAGAAATTGATCCTGAAACAAATATTGCTAGGGTATATCTCAAGGATAGAGAAGATGACAACCCTGAAATGGTCAAAATATTCAATGACAATCGAGACTTGATTAGTAAGATTAGGGAACAAGATATTGATTTAGCCGTACAGTCTTCCGGTGCTTCGACTAGTGCTATTATTGGAGGGCTTCAACTAGCGTTATTATTATTTTTAATAATCGGTTTATTTTTATTGATTCGTAAATCTGCTAGTTCAGCGGCAGGAGCAATGAGTTTTGGTAAATCCAAAGCTAAATTTCAGATGGAATCAGAAACGGGTATTGAATTTAAGGATGTCGCGGGAATTGAGGAAGCCAAAGAGGAGTTACAAGAAGTAGTCACTTTTCTTAAAACTCCTGATAAATTCACTGCCATTGGTGCGAGAATCCCTAGAGGTTTATTATTAATAGGTCCTCCCGGTACAGGAAAAACTCTTTTGGCAAAGGCGATCGCAGGAGAAGCCGAAGTTCCCTTTTTTAGCATTTCGGGCTCAGAATTTGTAGAGATGTTTGTGGGAGTTGGTGCTTCTAGGGTACGAGATTTATTTCGCAAAGCCAAAGAAAATGCTCCTTGTTTAGTCTTTATTGATGAAATTGATGCAGTCGGCAGACAAAGAGGTAGTGGTTATGGTGGTGGCAATGACGAGCGAGAACAAACTTTAAACCAACTTTTAACGGAGATGGATGGTTTTGAAGGTAATTCAGGGATTATTGTCATCGCCGCTACTAACCGCCCAGATGTTTTAGATGGAGCATTATTACGCCCCGGAAGGTTCGATCGCCAAGTCATCGTTGACTATCCTGATTTACAAGGGCGATTAGGTATTTTAGAAGTCCATGCCGAGAACAAAAAAATAGTTCCGGAAGTTGACTTAAAAACCATTGCCCAAAGAACCCCCGGATTTTCAGGAGCGGATTTAGCAAACCTGCTCAATGAAGCCGCTATTCTTACCGCCCGGAGGAGAAAAGAAGCCATCACCACAGAAGAAATTGATCTTGCCATTGATCGAGTCATTGCAGGAATGGAAGGCACTCCCCTAGTTGATAGCAAATCAAAACGCCTAATTGCTTATCATGAAGTAGGTCACGCCGTAGTCGCTACCCTAACCCCCGGACATGATCCTGTAGAAAAAATAACCCTAATTCCTCGAGGACAAGCAAGGGGCTTAACTTGGTTTACCCCAGACGAAGAACAAGGATTAGTCTCCCGTAGTCAATTATTTGCTAGAATCACTGGTCTATTAGGTGGTAGAGCCGCCGAAGAAATGATCTTTGGAGAAGACGAAGTAACCACAGGAGCGAGTAACGATATTGAGCGTGTGACCAATTTAGCTCGTCAAATTGTCACCAAGTTCGGAATGTCCAATTTAGGACCTATGGCCTTAGAAGAAGACGCTCAACCCGTATTTCTAGGGGGAGATTCCTCTCACAATCGAGAATACTCCCAAGACATCGCTTACAAAATTGATTTACAAATTCGGGCTATTATTGCTCAATGTCACGAAAATGCCAAAGCCATTATCACCGAATATCGACCTATTATCGATTCTCTAGTAGATATGTTGATTGAAACCGAAACCCTCGATCGCACTACCTTTGAGAAAGCATTAGGAGTAAAAAGTTAAACCTATGGAAAAAAAACTCCCAATCATTATTAAAGTTGCTTTAGCTATTCGGCGAGAACCCCCACGATGTAAACACTTTAACTTGAGTTTAGACTAAATCTAATTTTAAACGCTGAAATCCTTATATGACCTATGTTTTATATTTTTTATATTA
>PXEJ01000282.1 GCA_003566215.1 Cyanobacteria bacterium T3Sed10_376R1m
TAGTATTTCCCCTTGTTCGTTTGGTAATTCTACTAAATCTTTAATTACTATACCATTTAACCCTAAACTAGATAAAATCTTGAAAATACTCACAAAAGCTAAAGCATAGTTGTAAACTCCAAATAGTTCAGGTCCAAGATAACGAGCTAAAAGAACACTCAACAACAGTGATAGTGCAAGGGTTATACCTTTATCTCCCATTAACCAAGATATATTGGTGAAAATTTTTCTTTTTTCAGATGTAGAAAATAATTTTTCTCTGATTCTACTTGATAAGTTCTGGTTCATTTGTAGCCGTCAACTTTGAAGTGTTTTAATTTTTGAGAAATGATTTTATAAGTCATTATGAAAAATTATCCTATCTATTAGTACATAGATCAGAATATTGTGAGTGGATCATAGGCTGGATTTATCCTTGGCGAAAATACAAATCAATTTTGTTAAAAATTATAAAGCAATATCGACAAATTTGATGAATTTTTATTTTTGATCTTAAAAATACCGAATATTTTTTTGATTAATTTTGCCTAAAATATTGAAAAACAAAACCTAGCATTTCTCTGCCTAAAAAAGTATATTTAGCAGATCACTTTAGTAGAAAAGAATTAAAAGAAAAATATTTTTCCTGTAAAGGTTGTGTAGAATCAATCCGATCGTAAATACACACTTTTACGCAAAGCCTATTTACTTTCTATCCCTTAAGGGGGTATTGATTGAGTTTTAAATTAAGTGTCATCATTCTCGATGAGATAAAAAACTATCAAAAACAATGAACATATCTATTTATCAAAAACTGACAAAAACACTGTTCTATACAACAATAATCGGTGCCATCCTTTCCAGTTGTGCCACGACTGAACCAACAAATAGCAACATAACGACAGAAGATAACAATAACTCATTTCTACAACTAATGGCAGATGGAGAAGACTTTGTCATAGAAGGATTTGAAAGTAAAGATAACTGGCGGATTGATTTTGATAGTGTTACCGTAAGCATTAATGAAGTTATTGCCTATCAAACAAACCCTCCCTTCGATGCAGAATCAGAACAACCTTTACAAGCAACAGAATCCTTAACCCTTATTAGTAGCCCTACCGTTGTTAATTTAAAACAAGTAGATGAAAATAATGTTGTTTTAGTAACCGAGAAAGAAGCTAACCCCGGACATTATAATGCTCTGTCGTGGAAGATGGAAAATCAACCAGATAACATTGAAACTTTAGTATTATCAGGGATTGCCCAAAAAGATAGCCAAGAAATTAAGTTTACCCTCCGATTTCCCGTTGACATTAATTATACTTGCGGTGAATTCGTTGGAGATGAACGTAAGGGAATTGTTACGGAAGATTCGGGAGCAGAAGTTCATATAACTTTTCACTTTGATCATATCTTTGGAGATGCACAAAAAGATAATAACCATGAAATTAATATGAATGCACTTGGATTTGAACCAATGGCTTCCCTTGCTCAAAATGGAGAGTTAGATGTTGATCTTGATACTCTCAAAGAAAATTTAAGTCCTGTTGATTATAATAATCTTGAAAATAGTCTTTTGTCTTTAGGTCATGTAGGAGAGGGACACTGTCGTATAGACTAAATTTGGTGAACTTGGCAAAGTTTAGAGTTAGGGAAAATGTTTATAAACTTGGATTTTTATTTTATTGATTAATAGTAAAATTTTTAAAATCTTCTTTTATAAACTTTATTTTTTCGTTCTATTTTCTAATCTAAATAAAAAAATCATTAAACCTATAACAGCAAATTGAATTAATAAATTAGGAATATTTTCTTGTATATTTTTTCCTGCCAAAATTTGAACAAAAAAGATAAAAGCCCCGATCGCACCTGAAGCACCGAAACCAATGTAAATAAATTTACGTAGTCCTTTGTAAGGGGCTTGAGCTTCTGCCTTTAAATAAGCATATTTATCAGGGCTTAACTGTTTTCTATTATTAATTTTGGTCTTATTATTAGCTTGATTATTCGGAAAATTATTAGTCATTATTATAAAAAATTAGAACTTAAAATGTTGTTTAACCATATCCCAAAAAGACTTATCCCAATAATCAAAATGACCAACAATTAAATTATCTTTAATCCTCAATTCACTTCTACCAGAAACAGAAATAAAAGGTTTCCAAGGAAGAGGACTATTCCACGACATAGTCCAACGAGTATTAATTTGATCGTTATTTTCAATAATTTCGTGTAAGTCTAAATGTAAATTTTGAAACCATTTTTGCAAAAAATTAATCATATCTTGATATTTTTTGACTCCCCTAAAATCATATACAGGATCTTTAAAATGAACATCTGTAGCATAAATACTATAGGTTTGATTTTCAGGAAAATTTTGATAATCTTTTTTTATAACATCAACTAAATTCATAAAATTAAAATATATTTTTATCCGTGAACTTCCATAGTTTGAGACTTTTCTAAATCTAAAATGATTTCAGGCTTCATTAACTCGAAATCCTGTTGTAATTTTTTCTTACTTAGAATAGCCTGACGAGAATCAATAATATTTAACATACTACTGACAGAAACCCATTGTTTGAGATTAGTACGTTGTTTCAACATTATCTTACAAGGTAAAAAATATTGACATTTTTGAGAATTATTTAAAGAAAAAAGTAAAATATAATATCTTTTAGACTCACTTAACAAACGAGTAATCTTATCACCCATACCAGTTTTTAAATCCAAATAGCAAGGAAGCCATTTAGCACCCTTTTCTGGACAATAAAGCATAGTAATCCACAAAATCATTGGGTGAGGATAACTTTGAAAAATAAATTGATTATAGCGAATATCATTTACTCTGTTATCAATTTCCCCTTGTTCTAACATTGTGTGAATAGTAACAATATCATCTGTACCATGGTGAAAAACACGAGGAAAAACAATTTTTTGTGTTGGCTTATTTTTAGGCCATTGACTATTAATTAAAAATTCAGATAAATCAAATTTATTTGTCAAGCTATCATCCTCATCGACGGATGAATTATGACCATTATCCCCCAAAGATTTTTCTTTTAATAAATGACGGGCAATAAGATTGAGTTTTTGTCGAATTTCTCCCACACTTTGAGGACGTTGGGAAGGGGATTTTGATAAACATTTCATAACCAATTCCCTTAACTCTAGAGGTATATCAAGAGTTGGAGGTAAATCTTGGGGAGACATTTCCACATGGGCTTTGTACCATTCTCCGGGGGAATTACGTTCAGTTTCCCAAGGTAAATGTTTGGCCAACATTTCGTACATGACAAGTCCAAAGCTGTAAATATCAGAACGATTATCTAAATCATGTCCTTGTAATTGTTCGGGAGAAGCATAACGAGGTGTACCAACAAAAGCTTCTGTTTGTTTATCAGTTTCTTGTTCCGTAATTTTAGCAATACCAAAATCGAGAACTTTTACCTTTTCTTCTCCTAGATTATCTTCAATGATAAAAATATTAGTTGGTTTTAAATCTCGGTGGATAATCGGAGAAATTTTGCCTTGAAAAAATATGCCATTATGGGCTGCTTCCATAGCTAGGCAAATTTGTTTGGTTAAATTAAAAAATTTAGTTAAGGGAATTGAGTGAAATTGAATTATATCTGCTAAATTTTCTCCCTTCAATAATTCCATTACATAAAAGGGAACTTTATTTTCATTGATGCCATAATCTGTCACTTTGACGATGTAAGGACATTGTTCTGATAGTAAGGCGCTAATGGTGGCTTCTTGTTGAAATCGCTCAATCATTTTCATTTCATCTAGGGCACGGGCAAGGATTTTGACCGCAACCTCTCCATTGCGAAATGTTTTATCTTTTGCTCGATAGACTTGCCCCATTGCCCCTTTACCAACTATTTCTAGCAGTTGGTAACGTTGAACCAATAGTTTTTCAGCAGATAGTTCTCTACTATTCATAACAGTTTATGGTGTCTCTTTCTATACCTTATTATGATACAGTTTGTCTTGTTTGAGTTACGGTAATTACCTCAGTGCGGTATAAAATTAAAATTTTAGGTTGGGGTAAGTTGTTAACTTGAATTATTTATAAATAGAAGTTATAATGGTAGTTGCTTAAAAATTGAGCGGACGTGGCGGAATTGGTAGACGCGCTAGATTTAGGTTCTAGTGTCTTTGATGTGAGAGTTCGAGTCTCTCCGTCCGCATTACTTCTTTTTTTTGAAAAGAAATAGTTTTATCTTTTTAGGTCTTGTTATTGCGATCGGAATCTTCTTGGGGAAAACGAATAATATCATCATCTCCTAAGTATTCTCCGTTTTGAATCTCAATCATCACTAAAGGGATTACCCCCGGATTTTCTACTCGGTGACA
>PXEJ01000030.1 GCA_003566215.1 Cyanobacteria bacterium T3Sed10_376R1m
TTATTCAAAGTTTTCTTTTTAGGTTTGGCTACTGGTTTGAAGCGAGGACAAGCATAGGGGATTACCTTTTGTATTTTGAGAGTATCCCCTTCCCTGCGACACAGTAGTTTATAAACGTAACCAATCCACAGCTTCTTCTGTTTGAGCCAATCTTCGCTATTGGTAAAAGTAAACTTAAATTTCTTGATATACCCTGTTTTTATGGCTTGTTCTTTAACGTCCTTATCCCCCATGGAACGTTGGACTGTGAGATTTTTCTGTATTGTCCAAACTCCAATAAATTCCCAAGTTTCCCATCCTCGTTCACTGGTCGGCATATTACCATCCCAACTAATAATCTGAAAAGCTACCAATTTATGATCTTTCATCTTTGGATAACCTCGAAACCAATGTGCCCCTGAAATATTAGGCTGGTTAAAAGCTAACCACTTCAATCGAGAATCTTTAAAAGTAGCTTGAATGGCTAAACCATCAGGTAATATCAACTGGTGGCTACTTTCATCATCAACAGGGGGAACTAAGATACCTTGCACCTCGGCGATCGCCTGATGACACCCATTACCCGCAAGGATTTTGTATTTCTTAACAGGGGGTTTTTTATCTTTCTTCCTTTTCTTTGACTTGGTTTTCTTATCCTTAACATCAGATGTTTTACTGTCCTCTTTGTTAGAAGATTCTAGTTGTTCACCTGTTTTATTCTCATCTTCAGTTGAAGACTTGGACGGTTCTTCAGTTTTCCCGTCTTCCTTCGTAGATGGAGAGGCTGTGCTTACTAACTGTGCAAATAAATCCTGTTGCTTAGGGGTTATGGTATCTGAATTATCTAACGTTTTCTCTGGTTTAGCAGGGGAATTACTCGTAGTTTCCTGCTTATCTTCTGTGGTAGTCTGGTTTACTTCCTTTTCTGATAAATCAGCTTTATTTTCAGACTCGTTAATATTGATTGGCGAGATTTTAAGACAGCAAATCTTACAAGGTTTAGCACCAGTAGCTAGGGCATCCGAGTATGAACCCATCTTGTGCCACCCATCAGTATCTGCCTTGTAGTGACGGCATTGGGTAGAATGAATTTTATTGGTGGGAGAGATATAATATATGGGTGCTGTTTCTTCTGTCATGTTTTGTAACACAAAGACGGAAAGGTTAATTAAAAGAATAGTGTAATATTCTACCCTTTCCCAACCATTTAGCGAGGGATAGTCAAAATGCCTTCAAACGACCATTTCTCGTATTATCCCTCGGTGTATTGCTATATAAGGGTTTCAAGAATTTTTAACGAGCAAAAATAGTGATTATGAGTTACAATTTAGCTAACGTTCGCAAACCGCCTCTGAAGCTATTGCTCTACAAGCGTTTTAAAAACGGCTCTCTCCTTTAATAGGGGAAACTACTTGAATGGAAACTTGGATTGAGGGCTGTTATACTCCAGACAGCTATAACTCTCCTTTAATAGGGGAAACTACTTGAATGGAAACTAGGGCAGCCTCTAAGGTCATGATGAATGAACCGAAGCAGTCGTATACTCTCCCTTAATAGGGGAAACTGCTTAGAACCCAAAAACTGAGTAAAAGAGTGATAAAATGCGATCGCCCTTAATAATGAACAATTCCCACAACCTAGACAGATTTATTAAAGCTCAAGATAAGGTGTATCAGCAGGTAATCACTGAGTTAAGAAATGATCGAAAAACCAGTCATACCAAATCCTGTTTAGATAGTATGTCTATGTACTCGAAATCATTGGGGTTGATGATAGTTATTAGTTTACTTTTAGTTTAGGATTTGGTATTAGTAAGAAAATTAGTGGCACGGCATTCAAGTTTAACCCCTCCCAACGACTAAGAAAGTTATTTGGCTGGGCATCTACTTACAAAGGTGAGATTTAGTTCACTGCACAATTGTACTAAGAATAAACCATAGTTTAAGTACGGTTAGTAATTCCCCCTTCATCCTCTGTTAAGAGAAATTAGGGGAATGTAATTTTACAAATAATTTAGTAATGCCATCTAATTTAACTCTGGATTAAAATTAACTTTTATTTTAGTAGGAATAACTTTGATTATTTCCTCAACAATATCTTCAGTATTATGATGTTTTGTGATAGAAATAACTATATCTGCTTGCTGATAAAGACTTTTTCTTTGGTTTAGTAAATCATTTAATTTTGCCTTTAAATCGGTTTCTTTTAGTAATGGTCTGGTATTATCATGCTTTAATCTTTCTACTAATACATCCACCGGGACATCTAACCAAATTATCATGCCTTCTCGTAAATGCCCCCAATTTTCTTGTTTTAAGACAATTCCTCCCCCTGTACTTATAACAGTGTGAACATAACATGAAACTTGATTTAAGACACTTCCCTCTAAATTCCTAAAACTTGTTTCTCCTTCTTCGGCAAATATTTGATTAATGTTTTTTTTGGTTACGGCTTCAATAATTGAGTCGGTGTCTAAAAAACGATATTCTAATTTATGGGCTAATAGTTTTCCCACGGTGGTTTTACCGGCTCCCATCATGCCTATTATATATATATTTAAACCTCTTAATAAGTCTTTCATTTACTTTTGATAATCTTTTTCTTTGTTAAAGCAGTTATTATATAGTGTGATTGTTTTTTTTTGTCCATAGGCAATATTTGTCCAAAAGTGATTTAATTTGTTTGAGTTTTTTCTGGTTTTTAATATTTTCTTTCCTTTGGTTCAAACATGGTGATAGCTACGGGCATATAATTAATATTGATTTCTGTAGAAGTATAGTAAGCAAGGGTATGTTTTAAGAAATTAGAATCATCTCTTGTGGTAAAGTCTTCCCGTGAGTGGGCGCCTCTGCTTTCTTTTCTATGAATAGCAGAAGTTAAAATCATTTCCCCAACTATCATAATGTTTTGTAGTTCTAGAGCTTCAATTATTTCGGTATTCCAACATTTAGATTTATCATCGAGAAAAATTTGTCCATATAAATTTTTTAATTCCTGAATTTTGTTTAAACCTTCGCTCATAATCTCCTGACTACGAAAAACGCTACAATGCTCGCTCATACAGTCTTGAAAATTTTGGGTTAATTTATTGATTCTGAGGTTGCCTTTTTGTTCTAATAATCTATCTATTCTATGTTGCGCAGATTGTAAATATTTAGCTTCGTCAATGGTAGGAAACTCTCTATTTGGTACATAAGATGCGATCGCACTTCCCGTTTTGCGACCATATACCACACATTCCAACAAAGAATTACTACCCAAACGATTTGCCCCATGTACCGAGACACAAGCACATTCCCCCGCGGCAAAAAAGCCCTCAACAAAAGTATTTGCATCTTGACGCACTCGCCCATCAGTATTAACAGGAATACCTCCCATACAATAATGAGCAGTGGGGCGTACAGGCATCGGCTCAGTTACCGCATCAATACCAAGTAAACGATGGGCTTCTTCCCAACAAAACGGCACACGACTCATAATCTTTTCCTTACCCATGTGAGTTAAATCCAGATGAACAAAAGAGCCACTAGCACTACTATCACCATCAAGATTAATACCCCTACCCGCTCTAATTTCTAACATAATGGCACGGGAAGTAATATCACGGGGGGCTAACTCCATTTGCTTGGGTGCATAACGTTCCATAAATCTTTCCCCCTCACTGTTGCGCAGATATGCACCTTCACCCCTAACCGCCTCAGAAATTAAAACCCCCACAGGATACAACCCCGTAGGATGAAACTGGACAAATTCCATATCTTCGAGGGGAAGCCCGGCAGATGCACACATTCCCAAGCCATCCCCCGTAGAAGCATAATCATTAGAGGTAGTATTAAAAACTCTCCCATAACCCCCCGTAGCAAACATGACAGCTTTAGCCCTAACCACCTCTAAATGTCCATCATCAATATTAAACATCACCACCCCCTTAGCTATTTTACCAGCGGGAGAATCTTCCAAAATCAACTGCATTACATACCATTCATCATAAATTGTCACCCCATAACGGCGTAAATTGCTTACCAACTCATGTAAAATGGCATGACCAGTTTTATCCGCTGCATAACAAGTGCGCTTGTGGGAATGTCCACCAAAAGCCCGTTGAGCAATTTTGCCATCTTCTAAACGGGAAAATAACACTCCTAAATGTTCTAACTCGATAATAACTTCGGGGGCTTCTTTAGTTAAAATTTCCACAGCATCTTGATCAGCTAAATAGTCTGAACCCTTTACTGTATCAAAAGCATGGGCTTTCCAATAGTCTTCGGGGTCAACATTTTTCAAACTAGCGGCAATGCCTCATTGGGCGGCTACGGAA
>PXEJ01000086.1 GCA_003566215.1 Cyanobacteria bacterium T3Sed10_376R1m
AACTTTAGGTTCTCAATTTAATAGTAATAATAAAGGAACGAGTTTTGGTATAACCGTTATCATTGTTTTCGGTTATTATTTAACAAGTTTTATTTTTGGTAGCTTAGGATTAGTTAGTATTCTATCCCCCATAATGGCTGCATGGATTCCCAATTTTATTTGTTTAGGTATTGGTATTTATTTATTAAAAAATCCTAAATTTAATTAAACATTATTTATCTCTAAACTGTTTTGGGTTAACAATAATTTTGCAATTTATTAATAATTTTCACCATTATTTTCTAATAAAAATATTAAAATTCTTTCTCTTACTTCCCCTCTGTTTTCTACTTTTAACGCATCTTGTAGATGCTTTTTTTCTTTCTCTGAGAAACCATGATTCCATACCGATTTACAAATAGTAAGGTTGTGTTCAATGACAACTAATTTTGTAACAAAGATAAAGCCCTGCCAGAAACACGGGATTTTAAACCCAATTTTTTTGATAAAATAAAGCAATTAGAAAGAATTATGAGTTACTAGATATATATATGAGTGCAACAGCTACTAAAAAGAAATATGAAGCAATTATCGGTTTAGAAACCCATTGTCAACTAAATACCAAAAGCAAAATTTTTTGTAGTTGTTCAACGGAATTTGATAGTCCTCCCAATACTAATGTTTGTCCTATTTGTCTAGGACATCCGGGGGTTTTACCTGTTTTGAATGAGGAGGTTTTAGCCTCTGCGGTAAAAATGGGTTTAGCCTTAGAAGGACAAATTGCCCGTTATAGTAAATTCGATCGCAAACAATATTTTTATCCTGATTTACCGAAAAATTATCAAATTTCTCAGTTCGATCTTCCCATTGTTGAACATGGCAAACTAGAAATCGAGTTAGTTGATCCTAAAACAAAAAAAGCTACCCGTAAAACCATCGGTATTACAAGGCTACACATGGAAGAGGATGCGGGAAAATTAGTCCATGGGGGAAGCGATCGCCTTTCCGGTTCTACTCACTCCCTTGTGGACTTTAATAGGACAGGAGTTCCCCTACTAGAAATCGTCTCAGAGCCAGATTTACGCACAGGACAAGAAGCATCGGAATATGTCCAAGAACTACGCCGTATCGTCCGTTATTTAGGCATTGGAGACGGTAATATGCAAGAAGGATCCATGCGTTGTGATGTCAATATTTCCGTACGTCCCCAAGGACAACAAGAATTTGGGGTGAAAGTGGAAATTAAAAATATGAACTCCTTTAGTGCAATTCAAAAGGCGATCGAATATGAAATAGAAAGACAAATTGAAGCAGTAGAAAATAATGAACCCATCGTTCAAGAAACCAGACTTTGGGAAGAAGGAAGTCAACGCACCATCAGCATGAGAATAAAAGAAGGCTCAAGCGACTATCGTTATTTTCCCGAACCAGATTTACCTCCCCTCGAAATTACCGAGGCTCAACTGAGCGCATGGGCGAAACAATTACCCGAACTTCCCGCCCAAAAAAGAACTCGTTATGAAACAGAATATGGTTTATCTTCCTATGATGCAAGGGTGTTGTGTGATGATAGAGATGTAGCTCAATATTTTGAAGCGGTAGTAGCCGGAGGCGCATCGGCTAAAAATTCAGCTAATTGGATTACCCAAGACATTGCCGCTTACCTTAACAACAATTTAGATCTAGATATTACTAAAATTGCCCTTAAACCTGAAATGTTAGCTGAGTTAGTCACCCTCATTGAAAAAGGTACTATCAGCGGTAAAATTGCCAAAGAAATTTTACCCGAACTATTGGTAAAAGGAGGCTCACCAAAACAAATTGTTGAAAGTAAAGGATTAATTAGTATTTGTGATCCCGATGAATTGGCAACAATTATTGATGAGGTTATAAGTGCAAACCCTGATAAATTAGAGCAATTTAGAGCAGGAAAGACCAAATTACAAGGCTTTTTTGTGGGTCAAATAATGAAAAAAACAGGGGGAAGAGCAGAACCTAAGTTAACGAATAAAATCCTCAATCAAAAACTTAACTCGTAGAAAAAAATATCACTGTTTAATCATGTCCCCAGGCTATTTACGGCGTGGGGCTTTTTTTAGTATTTTTTATAAAAACAAAGAAGAAATAACAAGCAATTTTATACAAAAAGAGAACAAAAGTGAATTTATCGTATAGAATCATAACGAAAATATTAAATTAAATCTTATATTAAAAGAAGATAAGGAGGACAAACCCATTAACACTATTAATCATAAAACTATCCCCCCCACCACCATTACGGAAAACTATAACGAATCAGCCTTAGAAATTATTGGCAGAAAGCCCCTCAAGGGTTCGGTGAGAATCAGTGGGGCAAAAAATTCAGCCCTTGCTATCATGGCAGGTACTTTGTTGTGTGGGGAAGATTGCCGTTTGACTAATATGCCTTCTCTCAAAGATATTGATTGTATGGGGGCGGTTTTAAGTTCTTTTGGAGTTAAAATTAGCAAAAATGGTGATATTTGGGATATTAATCCCCGTGATATAAAAGTAGTCAAAGCACCATACGAATTGGTATCCCAGTTACGTGCTAGTTTCTTTGTGATTGGCTCTATTTTGAGTCGTTTAGGTACTGCTCAAGTTCCTTTACCCGGTGGATGTGCGATCGGTTCTCGCCCAGTAGAACTCCATGTCAGGGGTTTACAAGCAATGGGAGCAGATGTAATGATTGAGCATGGGGTAGTAAATGCTTCTATCAAGGGAAACAAAAAAAGATTACAAGGGACAAATATTTTCTTGGACTATCCTAGCGTAGGAGCCACAGAAACCATCATGATGGCGGCAACCTTAGCTGAGGGAGAAACTACTATCCAAAATGCCGCTAAAGAACCAGAAATTGTGGATTTAGCCAACTTTTGTAATAGTATGGGGGCGAAAATTACTGGAGCCGGAACAAATTTAATCAAAATTCAAGGAGTAAAACATCTCCATAGTACCGATTTTGCCATCATACCCGATCGCATCGAAGCCGGTACATTTTTAGTGGCAGGAGCCATTACTAACTCTCAAATTACCATAACTTCCATCAACCATGACCACTTAGTACCAGTGGTGGCTAAACTCGAAGAAATTGGTTGTAAACTCATTAAAGAATCTGATACCAGTTTAACTATAGTGCCGGGTGAGTTGAGGGCTAGTGACATCGAAACCTTACCCTATCCCGGATTTCCTACCGATATGCAAGCCCAATTCATGGCACTTTTAAGCCTTAGCGAAGGAAATAGCTTAGTAACTGAAACCGTCTTTGAGAATCGTTTACGACACGTTGCTGAATTAAAACGTATGGGGGCAGACATCAAAGTTAAGGGTAATTGCGCCATGGTGCGTGGAGTCCCTCGTTTATCTGGTGCTCCAGTGATGGCAACGGATTTAAGAGCCTCTGCTGCCCTTGTCATTGCTGGACTTGCCGCTAACGGTACTACCATTGTTCAAGGATTACAACACCTTGACCGAGGTTATGAAAACATCGAGCAAAAACTACAGTCTCTCGGTGCACAAATTAATCGCATCTATGATTATCAGGGATAATATCAAGTTAAAGGGATCAATTTTAAAAATAATTTAATAATTTTGCTCCCTGCCTAAATTTTTTGGAATAAAATAATTTTGCACAGGTACTTGTTAAATTCCTATCAATGAAAAAAATTTTATTAATTAGTAATGGTCATGGAGAAGACTTAAATGCTAGTTTAATCGCTTCAGCTATCAAAGAAATTAACCCAGATTTACACTTATCTGCTTTCCCTATTGTGGGAGAAGGAAAAAGTTATCAAAAGGAAAATATTGAAATTGTTGCCACTGTTCATTCCATGCCTTCTGGGGGTATGTTTTATCTTAAATACTCTTATTTTTTAAAAGATTTATTTTCAGGTTTAATTAGTTTAACAATCAAGCAATTAATAACAATTAATAAAATTAAAAAAAGATATGATTTAGTTTTAGCCACGGGAGATATTGTTCCGATTTTTTTTGCATTTTTAACAGGGAAACCTTTTTATGCTTTTATTGTTTCTAGTTCTAGCCTTTATGAGAAAAAAATAAATTTACCTTTTTTTCTAAAATTAATCTTTAATTCTTCTTTGTGTTTAGGAATATTTACAAGGGATAAAGATACTGCTAATAAGTTAAATGAACAGGGATTTAAAAAGGCTATTTTTAAGGGTTATCCTATTATGGACATTTTAAATTCTTCGGAAAATATGTTGGATTTAGAACCGGGTAAAAAAATGATTGCCCTATTACCCGGAAGTAGATTACC
>PXEJ01000155.1 GCA_003566215.1 Cyanobacteria bacterium T3Sed10_376R1m
GGCAAAAAAGCTTTGGGTTTGAAAGTTACTGATTATGCAGGCAACAGAGTTTCATTTGGTCGCGCTACTGGTCGTTATTTTGCTTCAATATTATCAACGCTTTCTTTGATGATGGGTTATATTATGGCTGGTTTTACTGAGAAAAAACAAGCGCTACATGATATTCTTGCAGGAACACTCATTGTGCGTGAATAAAAATAATATTAGCTTGATTTATCATCAATATTATTGAAAGTAGTGATTTGATGAAGTGATTCACATTAATATAGTTACTAGCAGTCATTGTAATTCTAGCAATCATTTTTTTGTAATAATGCTAATCCTTTTTTATGTGTTATGTACTAGATGTGAAAAAAGTATATCTAGAAGAAAGCGCGAGTATTAAAGAACGGCGGATTATATCGGGTTGATGTTCATAATCGGCAGTTTGTTTTTGCAGATGAAAACAGTTGGAACGGCAAAGATTATTAGATAAATATGAAATACAGTAAAAAGATTAATAACATTAGATATCCAGATGTAATTAAATGCTTAGTGATTTGTATAATGAAAAAAAGAAGGCGAAATATTGACTTTAGAAAAGAGGAAACTAAATGATAAGGCTTATTATATTAGCAACTCAATTAAGGGATAGAGAAAGACGACAACATTTCTTAATTTTTGTTCTTGCATCTTTTGCAACTTTTTTTAGTCTCTACTTTTTTTCTAATATCAGTTTTGGAACATATGCTATTGTTTTTCTTTTTTTCATAATAATAGGTGAGCGATTTATTGCCAAGCATTCCTTTCTTAGAATTTTTAATAATTTTCTTGATTTTATGAGTATTTATTGGTCTAGAGCAGTAATTATTTTTGTATTTCCGTTTTTATTACTTCTTATTGGTTTATTGTTAGGAGAATATGAGGAATTCATAGACAGTTATTCTCCTATATTTGAATTTCTAGGAATAGAAATTATTAGTATTTTTATTTTTTTCATTATTATTTTTCCGGTTATTAATTATTGGCTAAGACCATATTTTGAAAATTATTTTTTGGCAATTGAAAAAAACCCGCAAGCTTTAACTAATAAATTAAAATATGTAATTTTAAATAGTAGATTAGAAATATTAACAAAATTACTAGAAAAAAAAGTTGATGTTAACACAATTTATGGTGACGGTCAAACACCGTTGTTACTAGCTATAAATAAGAAAAATTTATATGCAGTTGAAGTATTATTAAATGCTGGTGCTCATATAAATTATCAAAATGATAAAGGAGTAAGTGCTTTAATGAAAGCTCTTCAAAAAGAAAATGTGCCAATTGTTAAGCTATTATTAGAAAAAGATGCTGACATTAATTTGATTGATAAAGATGGCAGACGGGCATTAGATTATGCAAAAGATACTAAAAATCCCAAACTATTAGAAATGTTTAAATATGAAACAATTGTAATAAAAGATTTGTAATTATTAAAAAAAATTTGTTACTCTAAGTTAAGATAATAAATGGTGGCATTTTGGTGGCAAATAATTTGATATTGAGAGATACTGGGAGATATAGGATACTATGAAAATAGAAATTAGAGTATAAAATAACTAGTAAAAAGATATATAAAGATACTAGGAGATATAACATCAATCGCCCTTCTAAGGCGAGAGTCGGAGGTTCGAATCCTTCCTGGGACACCATATGAATATTGAGAAGCTAAAAAGTTAGTTTCTTTTTTTTATGTGAAGATGAAATTTGAAAAGCGTATAAACTCCAATTACTCCGTAGGAACGTTAAATAAGCATCTGGAGCAACTAAAATGATAATATAGGGGGCTACATAACAACCAATAAAGAGGTATTAAAAACCCACATTACAATGCTAGTTTAGGAAAATAATTTGTTTTATGGTATATTGTATTAAAAAGTTATTTACATGCTAGAAACACCTATTATAATGTGACAAATTATAGTATAAAAACAATTATAAGTATTATAATTTAATGTAAAGGGGTTTTATAAAAAAAGTTGCTTTTTTCGGGGGGGGTGGTATAATTAAAAAAGAATAAAAGGAGGTAATTATGAAAAAAATATTTAGTTTTAGAAAAAAAGGATTTACTTTAATTGAATTATTAGCAGTAATAGTAATTTTGGCAATTATATTATTAATAGTAGTGCCAATTGTATTAAATGTAATAGGAGATGCTAGAAAAGGAGCGTTTGAATCAAGTGCTAGAGGATTAATAAAAACAGTTGAAAGTGAATATATGAGAAATGCTTTAAATAATAATACGGAAAGTCAAACATATGTCTTTAATAATGGAGTTCAAACTGAGGGAGATTTAAAATTTAGTGGTAAACCACCAACAAGTGGTTGTCTCCATGTTACAAATGATGGAAGAGTTGCTCTTGTAATAGAAGATGGTGGATGGCTTGTCACCAAGGGATTAGGCGATAAGGATATTACTACTGTAGAATATGATGAGCAAGATATTGAAGAAATGTGTAATGATATTATTGGTGAAGAAGAGATTGGTGAATTACCAGAAACAGATGATATTGCTTATATTTATGATTTTGAAAATATCGGTGAAAATGCAACCCCTTGTTTGGTTGATGAATTAGAATTTACCCATATTCTAGATAAGAGAGATGACACTACATATGCGGTCACTAAAATAGGTGAGCAGTGTTGGTTGGCAGAGAATTTAGCATACACAGGAAATGGTTGTTTATTTGAAGATTGGGAACAGCATGACGAGATAACTAATCCCATCCCAAGTGCTTGCGATACCCACAGTACAGATTGGGGAACTGAAGTATTATATCAATGGGGAGCAGCAATGGATGGAAATACTACATATTTTGATCAAGGAGCACAAGGATTATGCCCAATCGGTTGGCACATTCCAACCGATAATGAATGGACAACGTTAACAAATTATGTAAATTCAGTGCCTGAATATAGATGTAACGACACAGATGAGTGGATAGGAAAAGCATTTGCATCAACTAATCATTGGAATAGTAACTCAACTGAATGTAATGTAGGTAACGATCCAAACACTAACAATGCAACAGGATTTTCAGGGTTGCCAGCTAGTAGTCGGTTTTTTTCGGGAGGGCTTGGGAATCCTAATGTTCATGCTTGGTTTTGGTCATCGAGCTCTGCTGGGACTTCACCTACGGCTCCTATTTACTTACGTCGTTTGAACAGCGCAGAGGCTGAAATCAGACGGAATACTATACAACGTGATAATGGACAATCGGTCCGTTGTCTCCTGGGACCTTAACGCCGAGTTCGAGAGAGCGAAGGTTTTAATCAAAATTGTTATTCTAAGTTAAGATAAAAAATGGTGGCATTTTGGTGGTAAATAATTTGATATTGAGAGATACTAGGAGATATAGGACACCATGAAAATAGAAATTATAGTATAAAATAAAAAGGATAAAGATATACAAAGATATCAGGAGATATAACATCAATCGCCCTTCTAAGGCGGATGTCGGAGGTTCGAGTCTTTCTTGGGACACCATATAAAAGTTGGTGAAACTATTTTGTGGATTCAAGTTCCATTTCTGGCACCAAAAATAAAATTTTATTTTAATAATATTATATAGGTGGTGATAAAATGAGAATAAGAGACTTTGTTGGCATTTTTAAAATTAACAAATTGAAATTAACTAAAAAAGAGCGGTTAGTTGATAATGTTTATCTTTTTGAATTTAAGAGTAAAAAGAAAATAAATTGGGAAGCCGGACAATATGGTTTTTTTTGGTTTTGGGAAATTAGAAAAAGAAAATACCGACTTTTTACAATTGCCTCAACAAAAGAAGAAAACAAAATTATGATAGCTACTATAATCGGTGAAAACCCCAGCCCCTTTAAAGAAAGATTGTTAAATATGAAAATCGATCAGAAAATATTAATGATTGGTCCAGTTGGTTGGTTGTATGTTTCTGATTATCAAATTCCTAACGCTTTGATTGCTGGGGGTATCGGGGTAACACCAATTAGATCAATGTTAAAAGCGATTGATACTGAAGAAATTGCTGATATTGAAGTATTTTATATTGATACAAGAAAGGACTTCCCTTTTAAGGAGGAGTTAGCAGCAATCAAAAATAAAAAAGTCAAAATTCATTTTTTAGATAACAAGGATGAATTTAAAGAAAAATTAGCGACATTTAGAAATAAACACCAAAACGCTAAATATTTTATTTCCGGGCCACCGATGATGATAAAACAAATTCGTGATGATTTAATAAAGCATAATATCAAAAAAAATAAAATTATTTATGA
>PXEJ01000061.1 GCA_003566215.1 Cyanobacteria bacterium T3Sed10_376R1m
AAAAAAAATCCTCTTCTTTTTGCTCAAGAAAAGGAAAAAAAACTACGGCAATTATTTAAAAACTTTAATATGAATAAGACTTCTACTACCTAAAAAAAACAGGTAATTTAGTCTTAATTAATAAGAAAAAGAGACTCCCACTATGGTTTAAATAGGGAAGTCCCTAAACAAATTGAGGAAACAATTTAACACATTAAGAACAAATTTAACCTTCGCCATCTAAGCACACTTAACGATAAATCAATCATCGTTAAAAGCTGAGTTTGTTGTAACTTGAACAACGATAACGTTACCCCAGTTAATGCAAACTATTTTAAATAACTACTAAAAAGTAGTATAGCTTAATTAATAATCTTTTGCAACTAATAAAGAAAAAATAACTAAATAAAAATTGAAGAGAGCCTAAACCCTTATTTGCTAGAATATTTATCTCCTTCAAAGAATAATTGCTAAAATTCAAGTCAATAAAGAAAAAAATATAAATAAAATATTATGATACGTCGTCGTCAAAATACCCCTTGGATTCAAAGATATTCAAGGTTCATAATAGGTGCGATCGCACTTGTGGGTTTAATTTTAACCTTATACTTAACCATTGTTTCCCTCACCGGAGGAGAAGTTGCCTGTACAGGGGATCTAAACCAAGCAGGAAATGCCTGTGATAGTGTATTAGACAGTGCCTATGCCTATCCTTTTGATCCTCAGGGTAGAACTGGACCGCCTTTAAGTTTATTCGGTTCATTGGGTTACTTAGCCATGGGAGTATTATCCCTTGCCCCTTTAGGAGTTTCCCCAGAAAAAAATAAAAAATTACGGTTAACCTTAGAAAAAAATAGCTGGTTACTAATTCTTGCCCTCGGTTTTGCCATGGCAACCTTTAGTGGTTATTTGATGTATGTTTTGGCTTTTGAACTACAAACCGCTTGTTATTACTGTATTGGTTCGGCTCTATTTTCCCTGAGTTTTCTTGTTTTAAGTATTATCGGTCATGATTGGGATGACCTTGGACAAATATTTTTCATCGGTGCGATCGTAATTTTAGTGACCATTGTAGGTTCTTTGGGGATATATTCTAGAGTTAATAGCCCCCTAGCTGAAAGTAATGGGGAGTTAGCCCCCGGACAGAGAATGGTGATTCCTAGACCATCTACCGCCGCTCAACCCCCCGTTGGTTGGGAAATTACCACCACTTCAGGAGCCGCTGAAATGGAACTTGCCCAGCACTTAGCCGAAGTGGGCGCAACCAAATATACTGCCTATTGGTGTCCCCATTGTTTTGATCAAAAACAGTTATTCGGAGAAGAAGCTTATGCTATAGTTCCCCACATAGAATGTACTGAAGATGGTTTGAATGGAGAACCCCAAAAGTGTACTGGAGTTGTCAGAGCTTTTCCGACATGGGTTATTGACGGAGAAGTTTATGAAGGGACACAAACCCTAGAACGTTTAGCTGAGTTGACTGGTTATACAGGTAACATGGACTTTAAATATAGTTTGCGTTAAATATCAACTCGATTATTATAGATCTCCATTACTTAATGTTTGACAAATGGGTTTGTTACCATTAAGATTCATTAAGTTAAATGGAGGTCTTCTGAAAGTGAAAAAAAAGTTTCTCAATCAATTAATTCTTTCTCTGCTAATAGGTAGTACAGGAATTATGAGTTTAATTCCACCAGTTCACGCACAACAAAAAGCAGCTAAACTAAGTTTTCAACAAAAAGAAGAACTGTACAATTTATTAAAACAAGGACAAAGCTATATTGATACGGGAGATTTAACTAACGCTCTCAATATTTACCGTCAAGCATCGGTCATTGACAGTGACAATGCTCGTATTTTTTCTGGGATGGGGTACCTTTATGCTAGTAACGGAGATTATTCTTCCGCCGCCCGGGAATATCAAAAGGCCGTATCTCTAGATCCTAACAATAGTGATTTTTTCGGTGCTTTAGGTTACAGTTTGGCTCAATCGGGAAATGATCATGAGGCTATTAATGCTTATAATCGAGCGGTGAGTCTTGCTCCTAAAAATGCTGAGTATCATCTTGCTTTAGGGGTTTTATTATTGAGAAATGAACAGTATGAGGCGGTAGAAAGACACTATCATCAAGTTATTGCCATTAAAGGTGATAATGAAATTGCTTATGATATGATGGCAACTTCTTTTTATCATCAAGGAAGAATTGAAGATGCGATCGCACTTCTCACAGAAGCGATTAGTAAATTCCCTCACAACAGAGATTTACAAGTAAAGTTAGCCACCGCTTATTTTCAACAAGGAAACCCCGCCGAAGGTTTAAAAAAATTAGAGAGTGTTTCTTACAACAACCTCAGTGATATTAATGTGATCCTCAAAATGGGGATGTTGTACGAGCAAAATGAAGATTTTGACAAAGCATTAAGTACCTATGAAAGAGCCTTTAGGGTCGATAGTTCATCTGTTTTAGCCATCGGTAGTGTGGCCAGAATTCTCGAAAAACAAGAAAATTATATCATGGCGATCGTTGCCTATCGTCAATTTATTGAGTTAGCCCCAAAAAACCCCTATGGTTATCATCGTTTAGGAGTGATGCTTCAAAGTAGGGGCAGAAATGACGAAGCCAAAGAAATGCTCAAAAAAGCCCAAGAAATTTATAGCACTAGGGGAAATACCGTTGCAATACAAGAAATTGATCGAGTTTTACAATGATCAAAAATAAGATCAAATCCAAAATTATTATTTACCTGTGAATATACCTAATGTTCAATCAACCTAAATCCTTCCTTTATACTTGGCTTTCTGGCATTTGTGGCGGATTAATGCTAGTTATTCTCACTCAGTCTTCCTCTTTGGCTCAAAATTTACCCTCCCAAAGTAGAGTTTCTGACTTAAGTTTTTTTCAGGCTATTGTTCTTGGTTTTGTACAGGGGGCAACGGAATTTTTACCCATAAGTAGTTCTGCCCACTTAAAAATTGTACCAGTGGCTTTGGGGTGGGGAGATCCGGGGGTAGCCTTCACTGCCATTATTCAATTAGGTAGTATTGTGGCGGTGATTTGGTATTTTTGGCAAGATTTAGCAGATTTAACCTTGGGTATGATTAGGGCATGGCGCACCAAGAATTATGAAACCCAAGAGTTTAAGATTGGTCTTGGAATTATTATTGGCACTATTCCTATTTGCGTGGCAGGTTTAGCCATTAAAATTTTTGTTGATGACTACGATAGCTCGTTTCTTAGAAGTACCACCGCCATCGCCGTGGCATCTATCGTTATGTCAATTTTATTGGCGATCGCAGAAAAAACTAGCAGTCCCAAAAGAGATTTTGATCATCTTTGTCTCAAAGATGGAATTTTAATGGGAATAGCTCAAACTTTAGCCCTAATACCGGGGGTGTCTCGTTCTGGTTCAACCATTACCGCCGGACTGTTTATTAATTTAGAACGCTCCACCGCAGCTAGATTTTCTTTTTTGTTAGGTATTCCCGCCATCACCCTCGCAGGATTAGTAGAACTAAAAGATGTTTTGGGTGCAGACTTGACCAGTCAATCAATTATGCCCTTGATAGTTGGCACAATTTCCTCGGGCATTTTCTCTTATTTAGCTATTGCTTGGTTAATCCGTTTTCTACAGAATAATAAAACTTGGATTTTTGTTTGGTATCGTCTCATTTTTGGTGTACTTATTCTAGGTGCGATCGCACAGCGCCACTTCGAGATCGCATTTTCCCCTTTTTAGACACAAAAAAAGGCAGAGAATAAAACTCTGCCCCAACCAAATATTACCAACTAGACTTGACAACCCCGGGTAACAAACCTTGATGGGCCCACTCTCTCAAGACATTACGAGATAAGCCAAAATCACGATAATAACCTCTAGGTCTTCCAGTTACCCAACAACGGTTGCGTTGACGTACAGGGGAACTATTGAGGGGTAATCTTTGCATTTGGCGCTGAAGGTCAAGTTTTTCTAAAGGATCTTCAGCCAATCTGAACTGTTCTTTTAATTGTGCTCTCTTATCAGCATATTTAGCAATTAGCTTTGCACGTTTTGCTTCACGCGCAATCATTGATTTTTTAGCCATTTAAATTATTTTTTAGTATAAACACAGCAAATTATATCATAACTGATTTTGCCCTACTGTGTCACTTCCAAGGAAGGGAGATTCAACCTAAAGTAGCACTGCGATATGGGGAAGAATTAGTTTTGGTGGAGTTGATTTTTTGAACTATAATAGGATATTGAAATAACCCTATCAAAAATTTGATTTAGTAATGGAAAGTTTATTA
>PXEJ01000047.1 GCA_003566215.1 Cyanobacteria bacterium T3Sed10_376R1m
TAATATCTAAATTTAGCAATGCCTTAATTGTTATGAAATACTTAATAGTATCAAAGCATTAAAAATGGCAGAAGAAACCGTTGAACCCCCTTTATTACCATTAATTTGAATTTGTGGTACATCTAATTTTCTCAGGGCTTCCTTAGACTCCAAAACGGAAACAAAGCCCACCGGCACACCAATGACAGCAGGGGGATTTACCTTCCCCGCATTAATTTGAGCACACAAAGCCAGTAATGCTGTAGGTGCATTTCCAATAATATAAATCCCCTCAGGATATTGAGCACAGCATTTCAACAACCCTGTTTCCGTGCGAGTCTTTCCTTTATCCGCAGTTTCAACTTGTTGAACAGCAACAATTATTTCATTTTCAAAAGTATTTTTTACCATGGTTTTAATCCCTTCTTTAATCATACTAACATCAGTGATAATTGGGGTTTTATTCCTAATAGCTTCACAGATAAGTGATATGGGATTTCCTTTCAAATATAGTAAATTTAGATACTCAAAATCTGCGGTAGTATGAATTATACGCCGTGCGATTTGATACTCTTCTTTACCCAAAGAATGTTCTCCAATAATATTATCTATAATTGCAAAACTTTTTTCAATAATTGGATTGGTTAAGTTAGACAAAATTTTTTATTTTTTGTGAGAATAAAATTAATCAAAATCTAAAGATTTAAAAGTAGTAAATGAAGCAATCTTATATATAGCAGTTCTAAATTATTTGCAAAAATGTCAAATTAAGTTCCCCCCTTTATTAAGAAGGGTTAGGGGGGATCATATTTTTATAAATGTAAAAAAGCCCAATTATTTTCTCTAATGTAAGTATTCATATCAGTGAATTTACGCAATTCTAACTTATTCACTGTGAAAATAGCCGGGGCATTATCTAGCCATTGTTCATTAATTTTTTTTATAGCTAATTCAACTTGTTTTAAATTGAGACTTTCATCAATTTTGCCAAAATAACCGATGGTAATATGGGCAACAAATTCATAATTTTGTTCTATGCCAATATTAACGATTTTTTCATCTTGATAAATTAATTGACGAAGCTTAACTATGGGAGCATAACTTTCTTCTGTAGGGGATAGACAAACAGAAATTGCCCTGGGAAAAACGGATAAACCTAATATTTCAAATTCTAAGGGTTTAAGCTGAATTACTTTCTGTTGGTATTCTTGAAATATGGTTTCAATTTGATCGATTAATAATTGATCAAAGTTAGGATTTTGTTCTACTGCACACAGGTATAAATCATTCCAAATTAAATCTGCCATGGTTAAATGGAAGCTATCTGCTGGGACGCTGATAAAAATATCTTTCCCTAACTTTTCTTCTAACTGGCTCTGAACATTACTTAATTTTTGATAAAATTCCTTATTAATTTGACTTTCACCATTAGGAGGCGTAATTATGGTATAACCCGGAAAACTAACCGGTTTATGACCATCAAACTTAGGAGAAGATTGGATATTTTTTAACTGTTGTTCATAGTTAGCGGGAAGAGTCATTTGAACAACTCTATTGATGTAACTTTGATAATTTCCGTCCATTTATTATACCTCTATTAAACAAAAAAAATAATGATTATAAATGCAGTTTTATACTAAAAAAATATGTCTTTAATTATTTTTATTTTTATGATTTTTCAGCTATTAAAAACTAAGTCTATTAATTATAAGTCATTTTTGTGATAATGTCTCTATGATTTGGATACAATTTAATTAGTTTATCCCTTGATCCTAATTCAAAATCATGAAAATCAAATCCGGGGGAAACAGTACAACCAATTAAACTATATGAATTGGGTTCACTTACTTCTGAAGCAAACCAATCACCTTGGTTAATTATTAATTGAAATGTATCGTTTTTAACTGAATTTTGACCTAAGTTAATTAAATTATATTCTCCGTTTTTATTGATAACATGAACCCGCAAGGATGAACCACTATAAAAATGGAAAATTTCGTCACTTTTTAGGCGATGAAAAGCAGAAAATTCTTGCCCTGATAAAAGGTAATAAATGGCAGTGCAACTGTTTCTTGATTCTATGTTACGAGAAGTTAAGCCATCATTTTTGATAATGTCTTTACTGCGATAAGTTTCTCGATAATATCCTCCTTCTGGGTGTTTTTTTAAGTCTAATTTATTAATCCAATGTTCTGCGTTCACTTTTTTTGAGATTAAATTATCGTTGTTGATACAAAAACTCATTATAGCAGTGGGTAAGGAAATCATGCGCCTACGGTTATAATAAATCCATTCAACAATTCCCCTATCTATATAAATACTCTATTATGAGAATTGCGATCGCACAGCTAAATTCTACTATTGGTGATATAAAAGGTAATGCTCAAAAAATTGTCGAAGTAGCTCAAGAAGCCCACAGCCAAAAAGCACAACTGTTACTCACCCCAGAATTATCATTGTGTGGCTATCCTCCCAAAGATTTACTCTTAGCACCAGATTTTATTACAATGATGGCACAGGAGTTAAAGGCGATCGCCCGTAAAATTCCCCCTAGTCTTACGGCTCTAGTCGGAATTGCTACTATTAATGAGGATGCAGGAATAGCAGGAGAAAAACCACTATACAACAGCGTTGCGTTATTGCAAGGAAAAAAAATCAAACAAATTTTTCATAAACAACTATTACCCACCTATAAAGTCTTTGATGAAAGTAGATATTTTGCAACGGGAAAAAAGACTAATTACTTTGTCCTTAATAAAGTAAAAATTGGGGTTACAATTTGCGAAGATATTTGGAATGATCACTATTTTTGGGGAATTAAAAAATATAAAACTAATCCAGTTGAAAAATTATTTAAAAAAAATATTGACCTACTAATAAATCTTTCTGCTTCTCCTTACTGTGAAATGAAACAACCAGAAAGAAGATCCATTGTTCAGTCCATCATAGATAATTATCAAAAACCAGCTATTTATGTGAATCAAATTGGAGGGAACGATGAATTAATCTTCGATGGTAATAGTTTTGCTGTTAATAAAAAATCAAATATTATTGCTACAGGAAAAAACTGTGAAACTGATTTAATTTATGTAGATTATTGTCCAGAAAAAAAAGACATTTTCTCTGATGAAAATATCTCCTTTATAGATAAAAAAGAAATTGAAATTTATTCTGTGTTGGTGTTAGGAGTAAAAGATTATGCAAGGAAATGTGGTTTTAAAAAAGCAATTGTTGGCTTGAGCGGTGGTATAGATTCAGCTTTAGTTGCCAAAATTGCCGTTGATGCTTTGGGGAAAGAAAATGTTACGGGAGTTTTAATGCCGTCTCCCTATAGTTCAGACAATTCTATTATTGATAGCGAAAAACTAGCTCACAATCTTGGCATTACTATTCAAACAATCCCTATCGAGCCAATGATGAAAAGTTTTGATTCAGCTTTAAAACCTTCTTTTGTCAATACAGATTTTGGCATTACCGAGGAAAACTTACAATCTAGAATTAGGGGGACATTATTAATGGCTTTTGCCAACAAATTTGGATATTTACTTCTTTCTACAGGAAATAAATCGGAAATGTCCGTAGGATATTGCACTCTTTATGGAGATATGAATGGAGGATTAGCCGTCATTGGTGATGTTCCAAAAATGATGGTTTTTTCTTTGTGTAAATGGCTGAATAAAGACCAAGAAATTATACCTCAAAATATCATTAATAAACCCCCAAGTGCAGAGTTAAAACCTGAACAAAAAGATGAGGATTCCTTACCTCCTTATCCTATTTTAGATGAAATTTTGGAACAATATATTTATCTTCATAAATCAGAGAAACAAATAGTAAAATTAGGCTTTGATTTAGAGGTAGTAAGAAAAGTAATACGATTAGTTAATAACGCAGAATTTAAACGCAAACAAGCACCTCCCATATTGAGAATAAGTAGTCAGGCTTTTGGTACAGATTGGAGAATGCCCATTGCCAAGCAAATTAATTTTTAATCAACACAAGATCCCTAATCGGTGATAGTAGGGCATCTTCTACTAAAAAAATTATCTCTTTCATATTTGTTCTAATTCTATTAGTTATTTAGATAATTTTAATTGTAATATTAAGAGTGTGTATTAAATGCGATCCCGAAGGGATCTGCTTCGCAGCGCGCACTCTATACTCTCAACAAAGGTGCGATCGTAATCTCACTAAATCACACCTCAAGTAATAATCAAAAGTTGAAAGAAATTAACGGTATAAGTATGTGAGTAGTTTTATTTAATATTTGGGTAATATTGTCCTATATATA
>PXEJ01000335.1 GCA_003566215.1 Cyanobacteria bacterium T3Sed10_376R1m
GCGATCGCAGCTAGTCCAGCCCCAGTCAACCCCGCCATGATTACATTGTCCACTGCATTTTCAATAAAAATCGACTCATCAAGGGTAGGTAAAAACTCAATACCATCAGGTAAAACACTACCCCTACGCAATTCTTCTAGGCGTTGTTTGACACTATCAATAACTTCAATGGTATTAGCATCAGGCTGTTTTTGAATACTTACTTTCACCGCAGGAGTACCATTTAGAGTAACAAAAACCCGTTGCTCCTGACTACCATCGATTACTTGGGCAAACTCACGCAAATATACCCGACCATTAGAATCAACAGTAGAAAAAGAAAGGTTGTTCAAAATCTCTGGGGAAGAAAATTTACCAGCAACCCTCGTTAAAGGTTCATTATTTTCTCCTAAAAGTCTTCCCCCCGTAATATCTTGGTTAGCCCCATCAAGTTCATTTAAAACCTGATTCAAATTAACCCCCAAAGCCTGAAGGCGATTTAAATCAATTTGGATTCTTACCTCTTCATTCACTCCCCCAGACACATCAACCGAAGAAACCCCCGGTACAATGGTTAATTCTCTGGCAATCTCATCCTCTGCTAAAACTCTCAAATCTAAAATATCCAGATTCTCAGAAGTTAAGGCAAACTCATAAACAGGCAATTGGGATGGATCAAACTTAAATAATCTAACATTATCTAAACTATCCGGTAACCTACCCCTAGCACGGTTAAAAGAAGCCGTAGCATCATTAAGAGCCTGATCAATATTACCCCCAACCCTAAAAAACAAATCAAGACTCACACTATCTTCCCTAGTACGAGAGTAAATTTGTTCTAGTCCTTCCGTAGCGGATAAGGCTTCTTCTAGGGGGCGAGTAATTTCTTCTACCGCTACCTCTGGGGCAATGCCATTAGTATTCACCCTCACCCCAATGCGGGGATATGTAATAGAGGGTAATAAGTCAACACCAATGTTATTGACGAAAAATACACCAATAACTATTACCGCCAAGGTGAGCATAATTGTGCCAATGTGACGACGAATTGCCACACCACTAATGCTAAAGCTTTGATTTTTTTCGTTAATGCTATCTGATTTCATCACTTGAAGGGGTAAAAGACAAAAAACTTAACATTAACCTAACATATTCTTTATGTTAAATGACTGTATGAGGTGAACCTATTGAAATCCAAGATTTCCAATCCACCCCAAAAAATTGTTTTAATTCTTCCTCTATAAAAAATATGATACTCTGTCATCGACTATTGTCAATTCTCAATTACCCTAATTAAACCGCTATTTTTCTATCCCCTAATTAATTTCCATCTCTTAAAATAGTAGTCATAAGAAACTAATATATTTTTATTTATCAAACTAAGGAGATTAAAAGATGAATGGCAACATTCGAGTAGGAAACCTATTTGGTATTCCTTTTTATATTAACCCCTCATGGTTTTTGGTTTTAGGATTAATGACCCTAACCTACGGAGGACAATTGGCATACACCACTGAATTGAGGGGAATTTTCCCGTGGTTAGTCGGTTTATTCGCTTCATTACTTCTCTTTGCTTCAGTTTTAGCCCATGAATTAGGTCATAGTTTTGTGGCTATTTCCCAAGGTATTCAGGTTAAATCTATTACCCTATTTATTTTTGGTGGTTTAGCTTCCCTCGAAAGAGAGTCTAAATCCCCTGAAGGTGCATTTTCAGTTGCGATCGCCGGGCCCCTTGTAAGTATAATACTATTTGGAGTTTTTACCGCCATTCAACTAACCATTCCCTTACCCTTTGCCCTATCCTTAGTTGTCTCCTTATTAGCTTACATTAACCTAATCTTGGCATTGTTTAATATGATACCCGGATTGCCTTTAGATGGTGGTAACGTCTTAAAAGCAATTGTCTGGAAAATTACAGGTAACCCCCAAAAAGGTGTAATTTTTGCAGGGCGTGTAGGACAACTATTTGGTTGGACTGCCGTCATTATCGGTGCATTAGGCACATTAGGAGTCATTCCCTTTGGTAGTTTTTGGACAGTATTTATTGGGTGGTTTGTACTACAAAATGCGGGTAATGCGGCTCAATCCGCTCAACTAGAGGATAAATTAAATCATTACACCGCCGCCGATGCCTTCACCAAAGAAAGCCCAGTGGTAAAAGAAACCTTAACTCTCAGAGAATTTGCCAATAATCATGTTATCGGTAAGCAACCTTGGCGTAAATTTTTAGTCGTTGATGAAAATGGTATTTTAAGTGGTGTTATGGATATTGAAGATTTAAGAGCAACTTCTACCCATCTTTGGAATGAATCCACTGTCAAGGATTTAATGAAATCTAAAGACGATGTTAAAACCGTCAATGATTCTCTCCCGTTATTAGAAGTTGTCAAAATCTTAGAACTACAAAACCAACCAGAATTAACTGTAATTAAAGATGATGGTACTGTTTTAGGTTTAATTGAGAAAAAAAGTATCATGGAATTTTTACAACAACAAGCAACAGCTAACAAACAACCTAAATTATCTTTAGAAAAATCAGCAGAAAAAGCAGAATCTTACAGTAATTAAATTGTGTAATATTATTTCCTTTAACCCCCTTTAATAGGGGGCAATAATAGTCTAATTTTTTAATTAATTATTCAGGAATATCAAATAATACTTTATTCATATAAGTTTCTGCCCAGTCAATGCCGAAAGCCTTTTCAAGAATACGGCGGGTTTTATCATTTTTTTGTTGTTGTTGGCAATAGTTTTTTTGCCCAGCTTGATACCCTAGTTTTTCTTCTGGGGAAACTGGTTGAGACTCTGTAGCTATTTGACAATGAATTTTAAGAAAATCAGTAACTCTTTGAACAAATTTTTGTTCTTCTTGGTTATCACTGGGGCGGATAAAAAGACAGTAGGGAGAAAATATATCTCCCCAAGGGGGTAATTCCCTTACATCACTAAAATTGGGATTTTTTAGGGTTAACAGTTTTTCTTGATAGGCTTTTGAAAGAGTTTTGTCGGTACTAGTCGGTGATAAGTCCACAATGGCGGCACTAATGCCTTTTTTCCCTGCTACGATGTCACAACCAAACATGGCAAGGGGATATGCTGAGTTGGGGAACATAACACAATGTAGTATATCAAGATTTTCCCCTACTTTTGCTAATTCTAGGTGCATTTTGCGAAATTCTTGACTTTGATAGCAACAGTTTTGAATAGTTAGTCTTTCCCCTTCTAGTTTCCCCTCTACATAGCCTAATTCTTCGGGGAGTTGAAAGGGGCTAAGGGTGAGATGCGATCGCCATATAGCTACAATTTCTTCTCCTAGCTGATTAATAAGAGGATGTAATCTTTTCTTAAGATCAGATTTAAAAACTTCAGTCATATATATATTAAACTTTTACTTTGGTTAAGGTTTTTAGTTATGATTCAACTATCAGTTTACAAAAAAACTGTTCCCCCTACCTTTTCATTATGTAACAACAGGAGTAATAACTTATGTTCGGTTTAGGTATCCCTGAAATAGTAATTATTTTAGTAGTAGCAATTTTAATTTTTGGACCAAAAAAATTACCAGAATTAGGAAATTCTTTAGGAAAAAGTTTAAGAGGTTTTAAAGAAGAAATATCTAGTAATTCCGAGGATCATGACGAGGAAGATAACTAATTAAAATATTAAACGTTTAGTAGTTAAAAAAATTATGCAAATTTACATTTATCGATTTATTTTTAGGCACAAAAGCGCTGTTTCGGTTGGTATCAGAGAAAGTATCGTCCATTAGCTGTTCGATGGGAAAGAAAAACAAAAAATTTTGAAAGTTGTTTATCCTTAGCCATGATTCATTATGTAGATTAATAAAGTATTATTAGTGGGATAGGTTCAGAACTTTTAGCACATCATTTATATTTGTTTTTTCCACCGCCAGTTAGTTATGGGGTGGAATAATTGGATTTACCATAGACACTATAAATCTAGTAATGCATCTTCTTGGTGAGTTTCTACAACACAATTAGAGGTAGCATAAGATTTACAGGTAAGAAAAAATCCAGCCTCAATTTCTTTTTGCTTTAGGAAATCATAATCGTGGTCAACGGTGCCTTCTTTGAGTCTTCCAGCACAATTAATGCAAACTCCAGCACGACAAGAGTAGGGTAAATTAAAGCCTTGTCTTTCAGCGGCATCTAAAATATACTCATCAGCCATAACTTCGATAGTATTGTCTATTCCTTGTTGAGCATTAACCAAACGAACTTTATAACTATTAGACATCTTGATAAAATTTAAATTAAATAATTTTGAAAA
>PXEJ01000324.1 GCA_003566215.1 Cyanobacteria bacterium T3Sed10_376R1m
AAAGAGATTTGTTTCGTCAATTGATTAATGTTTCGGGTATTGGGGTACAAAGTGCGATCGCACTTATCGATACTTTAGGTTTAGAAGACTTGGTACAAGCCATTGTGACGGGCAATACTAGAATGTTAGCTAAAACCCCGGGAGTAGGACAAAAAACGGCCGAGAGGATTGCCTTAGAGTTAAAAACCAAATTATCTCAATGGCGTATTTCCGCAGGAATCAATCTTCAGGAGAAAAATGTTACCCCCCCTAGTATCATTCTCGAAGATTTAGAAATGACTCTCCTTGCCCTGGGTTATACCAATGATGAAATACAACAGGCAATATCAGTAATTAGTCAGGATGATATTTTGATGAAAAATCCCCTAGTTGAGGAGTGGATAAGAAGTGCGATCGCATATCTATCATCTAATCTATAATAGAATTTTAATTATCTATTGTATTTTTTTAGAAAATTGTTCTTAAAATGATCAACAAATGGCTAATTCCCCCTGTTTATGAAATTCCTCAATGGTTTAGAGAAGTTATACAAGAATATACAACAAACTTATCTAGGGATGGGGCATATTTAGCCAAATTACTCTGGCATAGAGGTATTAGACAAGAACAAGAATTAAGGTTATTTTTAGACAGTACAATTTATCAACCTACTTCTGCCTTTGATTTTGGACAAGAAATGAAAAGAGCAGTAAATCGTTTACAACAAGGGTGGGATAGGGGAGAAAAAGTATGTATTTGGGGTGATTTTGATGCCGATGGCATTACCTCTACTGCGGTTTTGTGGGAAGGCTTGGGACAATTTTTAACCAAAGAAAGCCAATTAAGTTTTTATATTCCCAATCGATTAAAAGAATCCCACGGTTTAAATTGTCCAGGAATTGATCGATTAGTAAAACAAGGGGTAAGTTTAATTGTTACCTGTGATACTGGTAGCACTAATTTAAACGAAATAGATTATGCCAAAAAATTGGGCATAGATATAATCGTAACTGACCATCACACCCTACCAGAAAATCGCCCCCCCGTAGTAGCGATTATTAACCCTCGTTATTTTGATGATAGCCATCCTCTTTATCATCTTTCTGGGGTGGGAGTTGCCTATAAACTTATAGAAGCACTTTATGAGAAATTTCCTGACATACCCCAACAACCCTTAGAAAATCTACTAGACTTAGTAGCTATTGGTTTAATTGCTGACTTGGTGGAGTTAAAGGGAGATTGTCGTTATTTAGCACAACAAGGTATTAAAAAATTAGCAACAACTTCTCGTTTGGGGGTTGACAAATTACTCGAGTTATGCAGTAAAACGGGCGATCGCCCCATGGATATTTCCTTTGGTATTGCACCGCGCATAAATGCAGTTAGTCGCATTTATGGAGATGCCAATTTTTGTGTAAAACTATTAACCACGAAGGATAAACAAGAAGCAGATAAATTAGCCAATCAAGCAGAAGAAGCCAACACCAACCGCAAAGAGTTACAGCAAAAAGTTTTACAACAAGCAAGAAAAAAAGTCGAGGATATTGATTTATCTACCACTGCGGTGATTGTATTGGAAGATAATCAATGGCAAACGGGGGTATTAGGTTTAGTGGCAAATGCCATCAGTCAAGAATATGGGCGCCCTAGTATTCTTTTAAGCACCATGAATGATGATCAGGGTAACAACACTCAAATTTTAGCACGGGGTTCGGCGCGATCGATTAATGGCATTGATTTATATGATTTAGTCGCTTCCCAAAAACATCTTTTACTTCATTTTGGCGGACATCCTTTTGCGGCGGGGTTAGGTTTACCCATAGAAAATTTACCGTTGTTTCAAGATGGTATTAATCAAAGATTAAAACAAAAACTAGATGTTGATAAATTGCAACCAATTATTAATGTTGATTTGGTTGTGACAGTGAAAGAATTAACTAAAGATTTATTTAAAGAATTAAAGTTAATTGAACCTTGTGGCATGGGTAATCTAGCTCCTAAGTTCTTAATTAAAAATTGTTGGTTTACTGAGGTTTGGAATAAGAGTCTTCGTAGTCGTAAAAATAAAAAAATTAAATATTTAGTGACCTATTTTAATTTATGTGATAATACCAATGATTCAGGTATTAAAGGTAATTGGTGGGGCCATAGTCAAAACGAAATTATCCCTGATAAAGCCTATGATGTCATTGTTGAATTTGATTTTAATAAGGTAGAAAAAGTTTATCAACCGAGAATAGTTGACCTTAAATTATCAGAAGATAAGGCTTTAAATTATCTTGTATCTGATCACAAATTCATAGCTAAAAATAACATTGTTTCTAAACAAAGTGAGATTAGCCATATCAAGTTTAAGCCCAATTTTCATCAAGAAGTATGGACTCAATTATTAGGAATAGTAAAATTTTTAATTAATAATCAAAAAACTATTACCATAACTCAATTACAACAAAAGTTACAGATACAAAAAAATACTTTGTTAGTTGCTTTACAAACTTTAGACAATTTAGGTTTTCCTCAAAACAATAGTGACAACCACATCAGATTTTATCGTGATGAAACAAGGGTTAACCCTTCTGATTACACTATTAATCTTGAAAAATTTACTAATCTTGTCAAAGAGGAGTACGTGCGATCGCTATTTACTAAGAAAAAAGAATTTATAAAACTCGAATAATGCTTGGTATATCTTGGATGGCATTTAAACTGCGTATTTCCTCAATGGCACTTCGGAAATTACCTTCCCTAACATGGTGAGTCACTACCACAATCTCGGCAAATTCCCCTTGAAATCCAATTTGTACCACCGAGGCTAAACTTACCCCATAATCTCCAAAAGCAGTACCTAAATGACCAATTACCCCCGGCACATCTGCACACAAAAAACGGGTATAAAAACGGCTGTTAACATCCTCTATGGGCGAAATATCGGCTTGGGTCTGGGGAGCAGAACTGAGGAGAGGATCAAGGGTTTGTCCTTTACCATTGCTTTGTAAAACTCCCACAATATTAAGGGTATCGGCTACAACTGCACTAGCAGTTGGTCCAGAGCCAGCTCCTGGTCCGTAAAACATAACTTGCCCCAAGGGTTGACCTTCCACTAAAATAGCGTTAAATACTCCGTTAACGTTAGCTAGGGGGTGGGATGTGGTGACGAGGGTAGGGTGTACCCTTAATTGTAAGGTTTCCTCATTCCCTTCAAGGGTTTTTTGGGCGATCGCCAATAGTTTAATTACAAAACCTAATTTATCGGCATAATCAATGTCACTGGCGGTAATATTAGTAATACCTTCACTATAAACATCCTCTCGTTTGACCTTGCGATCGAAAGCCAAAGAAGCAAGGATAGAAATTTTATCCGCCGCATCATAACCTTCTATGTCAGCGGTGGGATCAGCTTCTGCATAACCAAGACGTTGGGCTTCTTCCAACACTTCCCCAAAATCAGAGCCTTTCTCGGTCATTTCCGTCAAAATATAGTTAGTCGTACCGTTAATTATACCGATAATATTTTCAATCCGATTGGCTCCCAAAGACTGCTTGAGAGGCTCAACAATGGGAATTCCTCCTCCCACAGCCGCTTCTAATAATACATACACCTTGGCTTCTTTTGCTGCGGCAAAAATCTCCGAGCCATAACGGGCGATAACAGCTTTATTTGCGGTGACAATGTGTTTTCCTGATGCGATCGCCTTTAAAATTAGAGTTCTAGCTGGTTCTAAACCACCAATTAATTCAATAATAATATCAATTTCTGGATCTGTGACAATAGATTCTAAGTCAGTGGTTAAAACATCCCCGGGTAATTCAATATTTCTTTTTTTTGTTAATGAATTGACCCCGATTTTATGAATAGCAATGTCATTAAGCAGGGGATGTCTGCCCTGGGGATTATAGATAATTTCTGCTGTACCCGAGCCAACCGTTCCTAGTCCTAATAAACCTATTTTAAAAACCACAGTATCTATCCTTCACAATTTAATCTTTTGACCTTGTTATTAAGTTAACAATTACTATGGGTAGTTATTCCCCCCTAGTATTTTATGCACATCTGGTCACAATTGACAATAATGACAATAACGGTAACTTTTGATACATCCAAATTTTAAAAATGGTTACCAACATGAATACAAAACTCATCGGCTAAAAGAAAGTTATACCGTCTATGCCTTAGCATATCTAGTAGTCTCTCATTCATATCTTTCCTTGGTGTCAGGTCATAGTTTTTAAGGATAAAGCTTGTCTTATCCACTTTTTTAGAATTATGATAAAATCACCCTA
>PXEJ01000147.1 GCA_003566215.1 Cyanobacteria bacterium T3Sed10_376R1m
CAAAATCTCTCTACCTATGAGCAACATAAACGATTATTAGAGTTAGGACGGATTAATTATGGTTCGATGCCTAATGATGATGCTAACAATGGCTTTTCAAGTAGTCGTAATTCATATACCAATAACTCGGCAAAAAATAAAACCAAGAATAATTATGTTGTCGAAGATGTATTAGAAGATGATGATTTTACCGAAGATGAATTGGAAGATTTTTCTGTAAATGCGACGGTAGCAGAACAATTAGATGAGTTAGAAGCCGAATTAAAAGATTTAAAGCAATTAGTTAGATTGGCTGAACAAACTATTCAAAAAGGGCAAGAAACCAAGTTAAATGCCCTCAAACAATGTTTAAATGAGGCTGAATTTAATGAATTGAGTAGTGGTGACGGTAAGTTATTAATTTTTACAGAGCATCGTGATACCCTTAGTTATCTCAAAGAAAATTTGACTAAATGGGGTTACTCCGTGTGTGAAATTCATGGGGGAATGAATGCGATCGCCCGTAAAGTAGCTCAAAAAGATTTTCAGTTCAATAAACAAATTTGTCTAGCAACAGAAGCGGCGGGAGAGGGGATAAATTTACAGTTTTGTCACCTAATGATTAACTATGATATACCATGGTCGCCCCATCGATTAGAGCAACGTATGGGGAGAATACATCGTATTGGACAAACCAAAGATGTATATGTATTTAACTTCGTGGCAATCAATACCGTTGAGGGGAACGTTTTAAATAAATTACTGCGAAAATTAGAAGAAATTAAAGCAGTTATGGGTGACAAAGTATTTGATGTCATTGGTCAACTTCTACAGGTTAACAACATTAATTTTGAAGACTTAATCAAAGATGCAACCTACGGTAAGCCTTATGAAGAAAAAGCCTATGAAACAGTAGAAAAATTAGACCCAAACAAACTCAAAGAGTTAGAAGAAGCAACAGGAATCGCCTTGGCTACTTCCCATGTTGATTTGTCTCAGGTGCGCAAAACCAAAGAGCAAGATTTTGTGTCAGAAGAAAGACGATTAATGCCTCGTTATGTGGAGGAATTTTTTGCCCGTGCCTGTGAATATTTAGTAATAAAATTAGAAGTTAGAGCCGATGGTTTATGGCGTATCCCCTATTTAAAGGAAGAATTTAGATCTCCTCTTCTGGATGCAACCAGGAGATTAGGTATCGCCGAAAAGGAATATAAGAAGTTTACTTTTTATAAGGAAAAGTTAGAAGAAGTCTCCTATGCTGATGCGGAATTTGTTTCCCCAGGACATCCTTTATTTGGGGCAATCTCAGAACGGTTAGACTATAAATTAGCTCAAACGGTGGGCTTCCAGTCGGCGTTATTTAGTGATGCTGATGCGGTTAAACCTTATCGAATTCATTTCTATCAAGTCGAAATTACTGGGGAAGATATAAAGGGTAAACCAACAATTATTAGGGCGGTAATGAAGGCTGTGTTGGAGGAAGTTGAGGGGGAATATCAGCTTATTTCTACCGATTGTCTTCATGATTTAACTCCCCTTGATGAATCGGCAATTAGCGCTAATTTTGGGGGTGGGGATAATATAGGAATCAGGAATGGGGAATCAGAAATTGGCAACAATTTGAGGATTAAGAATTCGGATTTAGGATTTGGTAGTAATGTAGGGATTAGCAATGGGGAATCAGGAATTAGCAACAATTCGGGGAGTAGGAATTCAAATTTAGGATTTGGGAACAATATAGGAAATCGGGATAAAGGTAAAAGTAGTCAGCAAGTTGGTAATTTGGATTGTAATGAAAATGGTGAGAAAAACAGAGGCAATCAGTCTTTTGGATTTAGTCATAATGGCAACCCAGAAATTAATGATTTTTGGTTAGATGAAAATGTAGAGACTGAGAATTTGGATTTAGAAATTGAAGATAATACAGCAGTTGGGAATTCAGATTTAGAAATTGAAGATAATACAGCAATTGGGAATTCAGATTTAGGAATTGAACATAACACAGCAATTGGGAATTCAGATTTAGGAATTGGAGATAATACAGCAATTGGGAATCAGCAAAAAGACAGAGCAAATTTAGGAATGAATACTCCTGCTAACTCTCAATCTCAAACTTTTGACTCCTCATTAATAAATTCCAACTCCGAATCTCCTAACTCCCCATTCGTTACTCCTACTCATTCTCTCTTATCCCCTCCCACCAGTGAACAACAAAATATCATCGAGAAATGGTTAAAAGTAAAAGTACAATTTCCCCTCAAACAAGAGGAATCCCAGAAACGACAACGAGAATTAAAAATTCGTCAAGATTATCTTGAACAAGCTATGAATTCTGCCATAAAAGAGGCTCGTAGTGCGCACCTTAAATTGGCTAGTAAGGTGGCTAAAGGGGATGATACTTTCCGCATAGCTAGGGATAATGCAAAGAATAAAATTGATTCACTACAAGAACGTTACAATAACAAAAAAAATCAATTAAGTTATCTTCAATTAGTGCGCCCTGGAAAAATTATTTATCAGGGTACTGCTTTAGTAATTCCTACTCCCAATACTATCAATGGCAATATGCGTAGTGATGAAGAGGTAGAGGCGATCGCCATGGAGTATGTGATGAACTATGAAAGGGAAAGGGGTTGGATACCTACTGATGTTAGTCAACTTCGGGATGGTTGCGGTTTTGATATTCGTAGCGTTAAAAATGTCGAAGATGATAGTAACAATGTTCTAGTAAGAAGGATTGAGGTAAAGGGCAGAGCGGATTTTAATCAAGATATTTGCCTAACTAACAATGAATGGCGAAGGGCGCAACAATTAGGAGATAGTTACTGGTTATATGTGGTATGGGGTTGTAAAACTAATGCACCACAACTAATTACTATTCAAAATCCTGCGGTAGCTTTAGCTGGAAATGTGAAGGAGGTAAAACAAGTAACTCGTTATATTATTGGTGGTTCAACTTTAGCAAAGTATCATCATAATTAAATTCCATTTAGGGCGTTGCGATAGAATTAAAAGATGTTAGTTGCAAAAATCTTGACAGGAGTATAAATCAAACCTATGAATATAAAATTAGTGGATTCTATTTTAACAATTATTGATTCTTTAACTCCAGAAGAAAGAGAATTATTAGAGTCAAGAATACAACCTAATATACAAAATAAAAATAATCAAACAACAATTGATAAAGTTCAAGATAACAGTTTGACAAAAAGAGAAAGAAAAGCATTTGAACCACCTTTAGATGAATATATAAAAATTACTAGAGATGAGCGTATTGCCCAACAGGATGAACTGATAAATAGTTGTTTTGGTAGTAAAAATAACAAGTAATAAAGAGTAATGAATATTAATAGAATTTGTCTTGATGCTAGTTTTGTGATTCGTTATTTGAGTCAAAATAATTCTGATTCTATTTATGTTCAAAAGTTACGAGAATGGCAGGAAAAAAATTATACTTTGATAGCACCCACCTTGATAATGTATGAAGTTACCAATGCTTTTCACCGTGCTGTTATTGCAGGGCAAATAACTGAATCTGAAGCACAAGATTTCCTAGAAGAAGCTATGAGTTTAAATATTAGCTTTTATGGAGATAAAAACTTGCACAGAGATGCAATGAAACTAGCAAATTTATTTCGTCTTCCTGCTACTTATGATGCTCATTATTTAGCTTTAGCTAATCGTTTCAGTGTGGAATTATGGACAGCAGATTCTCGATTATATAATTCTGTTTCTACTTCTTTATCATGGGTAAAATTAATCTAAAATTATGCTATTTATTTCAGCGAGAAAAGCCTCTAAACGGCAAAGAAAACGGTATGAGTAAGAAAAACTTTTCTGATATGTCAAAGGAAAAAAGACAAAAAATTGTTTGGGAAATGTCTGACGAGGATATTGATTTTAGCGATATACCTGAAGTTAATGAAGATTTTTTCAAGACAGCAAAAAGAATCGAACATCCTCGCAAATCCAAGACAGATAAGGTTAAAATCAATCATTAAATCATGGATAGAAATTACTATCTTTATATAATGACAAATAAATATAATAAAGTGCTTTATGTAGGAGTAACAAATGATTTAATTAGAAGAGTTTATGAACATAAAAATAAATTGATTGATGGTTTTACTAAAAAATATAATATTGTTAAATTAGTCTGTTGGCGGAAATAGAAGGTTCGTGCGACGAAGTGCAGCCTCAGAAAATTTGTGATTTCTTATACCATTTTGGAGTCTAAATGATAAGAA
>PXEJ01000046.1 GCA_003566215.1 Cyanobacteria bacterium T3Sed10_376R1m
AAAAAAAGAAGTGCCCGAACCTAGCTTCATATTAGGTTTCTTAACCTTAGGTTTAATGACTTTTAGTCGAAGATTCTCAAAACCCAAAAATACTAAAAAATAAAACCCAAATAATCGTTAAATTAATATTCATATCTTCCTACCATTAAGCCCTTCAATCGAGATGGTAGAAAAGATGCCTGTGAGTGGAGACATAAAACTCTACGCTTCTATAATAATTTCCTCCACATATTGAGTTTGACATTTTCCCCAAGGGGTTTGAACCCCCTTTTGCACAAAAAAACTTGTTTATTTTTTTGCTTTAGGATCAACCACTTCTAATTCTGATAACCTAAAAGTAATTAATTTGTCCCAATTTCCCCCCTCAAACAAAACGGCAGCTTTGCCATCCGTAACTCTTTGTACTAAGCCTTCAAATTTGTGGTAAATATCATTACTATTGGTAACGGTAACAACTGAACCGGGTAATATCATCATAATTGCTACTAACTAAAAAACTCTTTTTTATTATACTTCCTCTATCCCTTCATAATAATATTTTTTTCTGTTAAAAATATCCTCTATGTCTTAAATCAGGTTTATCATGAGGATAAAAGTTTTTTAGGCAAATAACTATGAGTATTTGTTTTAATCCAAAATGTGGTCATCAAAATCCTATTCATCTTCAGTTTTGTGAACGTTGCAAAAAACCTTTATTGTTAAATAATCGTTATCGAGGTTTACGAAAAATTGGTCAAGGAGGATTTAGTAAAACTTACTTAGCCATTGATGAAATAGCCACAAATCATTCTCAATGTGTAGTTAAACAATTTTTTCCAAGTATTAGTAATAGTCAAAAAAAGTCGGCTAAAATGTTTCGAGATGAAGCTAAAAGATTGCAGTTAATTGATAATCCTAGTATTCCTAAGCTTTTAGATTACTTAGAAATTGATCAAGAACAATATATTATTCAGGAGTTTATTTTTGGCAACAATTTAGAAGAAATTTTACAAAAAGATGGTTTTTTTTCTGAAGAAAAAATTACAAATATTTTAGAACAAATTTTACCGATTCTCAAATATTTACACGATCGCAACTTAATCCATCGGGACATAAAACCAGCTAACATTATCCGTAGATATGGAGATCATCGCTTATTTTTAGTGGATTTTGGAACAACTAAATTAGCCACAGGAACAGCCTTAGCCAAGACAGGAACGAGTATTGGGACGGCGGAATTTGTCGCCCCAGAACAACTGCGAGGAAAGGCGATTTTTGCCAGTGATTTATACAGTCTTGGAGTTACTTGTTTGAATTTGTTAACGAACACATCTCCTTTTAATCTTCTTGATGGTGATGGTGATTGGGTATGGCAAGATTGGCTTGGTAAAAATAAAGTTAGTGCCCACCTTGTCCAAATTCTTAATCGCTTAATTTCTCCCCGTCTTAGTGTGCGTTATAGTTGTGCGAAAGATGTTTTATTTGACTTACAACACCCTCGAATTAAACCTCGTTTTCTATATTTTAGATATGGGGGTGGAGGTGTAATAGCATTCATTATGGCTTTATTTTCTTTAACAAAAATATTTGAAAAACAACCTTTTTATCAAGAAACTTTACTACCGATTGAACCAATTATTCGAGAGACTAATTTAGAAGTAATTAAACTCTTATCTAGTTACGCACATATTCAAAATGAAAACTTTTTAGATACAGGAAAGTTTTTATCAAAAATGTCTCAAACTATTGCTCTTCCTTCCCATTATTTTGATGTACAAATTATTAATAATGGAGTACAAATTGCAGCGATTCCTCGTCAAAAAAATTCCTATGGTTATGTTGCTATTTTATGGGGGGGCAAAATTTCTAATCAAGATCAACAAAGGCAACAAAATTGGCAACCTCAAGATCCTACGGATATAGGTACTTTTACATTGCCTAATTTTCGCAAAACTCCTTCTATCTATACCACAAGGGTTATGTATTGTGAGAGCAGACAATCTACCCTAGAACCTCCCAAATTATCTAGTTTAGGAAAATTAGAACCCTTATCTAGTTACGATCTACCCTGCCCAGAAGGTTATAGTTTATCTTTAGGAGTTATAGATGCGATCGCTAAACTAGCAGCAACAATACCAGAAAATTAAACAAAAAAGAGGCAAAAATTGCCTCCCTTGATTTAGATCAGATAATCATCGAGCCGTTAAATTTTAATAAACTTCAACGTGCCAACGATCTTCTTTTTTCATTTGTTTGCGCATATCATCCCAATTGATACCTCTTTTTTCCGCTTCTGCGGTAAAGGTTTCAGTAATAGGAGGCTCCATACCTTTTAAACCACACATATAAACATGGGTTTTGGGTTTTTGGATTAGTTCAAACAATTCATCAGCATACTCACTTACACGGCTTTGAACATACATTTTGCCACCGTCAGCAGTTTTTTGTTCACGGCTAATAGCGTAGGTTAAACGGAAGTGATCAGGATATTCTTTCGCCATTTTCTCTAACTCTTCTTTGTAGAGAATGTTTTCGGTGTAAGGAATACCAAATACTAACCATGCTAATCCCTTGAATTGGTAATCAGGATTTTGTTCTTGTTCCTTAAACATACGCCATAAAAACGCGCGGAAAGGAGCAATCCCGGTACCAGTAGCTAACATAACAATGGTTGCATCTTCTTCATCGGGTAAGAGCATTTCTTTACCCACCGGGCCTGTGATAGATACATCTGCACCTTCTTCGAGACCACAGAGAAAAGAAGAGCAAACACCTTCAATGGCTTCACCTTTCTCGTTTTCATACTCTAATTTACGAACGCATAAAGATACGGTCTTATCATCGAGTTTGTCGCCGTGACGGGTAGAGGCGATGGAGTATAGACGTAATTTATGGGGTTTCCCTCTTTCGTCTTCTCCGGGGGGAATAATGCCGATACTTTGACCTTCTAAATAATGTAAATCACCACCAGAAAGATCAAAAGTTAAATGGCGTACAGTACCGCTACCGCCTTCGGCAACGAGTTCATAATTTTCAATACATTTACCCACAAAAGGATTTTTGGGACGGTAAATATTAACAGGTACTTTTACTTCTTTTTTTTCTTGGGCTTGAGTCATGGGTTTAGTGTTCGTGGTTTGGTTAGAACTAGAACTTAGACCTTGACCTTGAATAGGGGTGTTAATGCCGATGGGGGTAATATTAATAATTTTGCCCCCAAGACGATTAATCCGATTCATTTCTTGGTTCATCCGAGAGTAAGGCACAGCAATAAAACTCCTGCCACTCTGGCGGATGGGATAGTCTAAATTATTGCTTCCTTGATTCGAAATGCCAACAACTTCAAAGAGGAAACGACGTTCATCTAATGCTGGGTTGTTAGAAAAAGTTTTAACTGTATTAAATTTTCTCATGTTAATGATGATTACTAATTAACTCCTTATGCTTCTGCTTCTTCGGTTTCGGCAGTTTTATTGCCAACTACAGGGGCGAGTAAGCCGAGGGGAGAAATATTAACAATTTTTCCGCCTAAACGGTTAATACGATTCATTTCTTGATTCATGCGAGAATAAGAAACGGCAACGAAGGTATTACCACTCTTGCGAATGGGATAGTCTAAGTTATTTTCACCCTGTTGGGAAATACCGGAAACTTCAAAGAGAAAACGACGTTCTTCAACTAAGGGGTTAGTAGCAAAAGTTTTTACAGCTTTAGCATTTCTCATGTCTTTAATATACTCCTAATTTTATTAAAGTTAAGGTAAATTTTGTCTTAAATAGCCCACTATGTCAAGTTTTCAGGACATAGAAACTATGATTTACCTTGTATTTATTTAAACTTATGACCAATTTTATCATTGTTGGGTAGTCAACAAGGATTAGGATTTTCAGGGATAATTTCTATGGGTGATTATATAGTTGATACTATTTTTTCGTTAAGACTTTTAATAATATTTGACCAATTTCTTTACAACCAACGGTTTTTGAACCTTCTGACAGAATATCTCCTGTGCGGTAGCCTAAGTCTAATACTTGTAGTACGGCTTCTTCTATTTTGGTGGCAGCGGTAGGTTCGTTTAAGCCATAGCGGAGCATCATGGCGGCACTTAGGACTTGGGCAAGGGGGTTGGCTTTGTTTTGCCCTGCTATATCTGGGGCTGAACCGTGGACGGGTTCAAAGAGTCCGGGACGATTTGCGCCTAAACTAGCGGAGGGCAACATTCCGATACTGCCTGTGA
>PXEJ01000069.1 GCA_003566215.1 Cyanobacteria bacterium T3Sed10_376R1m
AGATTTAAATGCTGTGTTTAAAAGTGAGTATTTTTTGCCTAAGATTTAAGCAAAGTTGTTTTCAATTTTGAGTTTATTTCTTCCTAATAATTTTCCTAAGGGAAAATATTTTTCTAACAAAATAAATATTAATTTACCTGAGTTCAAGATAAAAATATTTAATTTTAATGATTACTTACTCAATATAGAGCAGTCTTAAATTATTTATAGCGTTTATCATAATTACGAGGTATATCTGTTATTTCCAAGTCCCCCGAATTTGCGGGGGATTTGGGGGGATCATTTTGTATTTCATGAGCATAATAATTGCTATATGATAATTTGAAATTGAGTTCTCCCTTAAGGGAAGATCATATCCTTATACCTTCTATCGGATTGCTAGAGTTCTTCTTGGGAAGAAAAACTTAATTTATTTATTACTCTTAAAACAGTAAAAACACAATTTTTTTCTACGGAACTCAGGTAAGTTTATAAACTCATAACTTAAATTAATAATATTATGTTTAAAACTAACTTAATAAAAATAATAGCCACTAGCTTTTTTTTCAGCTTTAATTGCTTATATCTCTCTGAGGTAAAATCTCAAAATAGTACCTTGACAGAAATTGGAGAAACGGGACTTTTAAGGGTTGGTATTACTGGGAGTGCAATACCTTTTGGTTATCGAGATAGTAATCAGGAATTAAGGGGTTTTTGTCTTGATTTAATAGAATTAATAAAAGAAGAACTAAAAACTAAATTAAATCGTAAAATTATCACTACTCATATTTTTATTTCAGACTTAGCAAATCGTTTTCAAATAGTTCAAGATAATATTGTACATTTAGAATGTGGTGCAAATAGTATTAGGGAAATTGATGATTATAATGTGATTTTTTCTGATCCTTTTTTTGTAACAGGTACTCAATTTTTAGTTGCTCGAGATAAGGTTCAACAATTAACTGAAAATATTGATAATACAGAAAATATTAAAATAGGAGTCTTACGTTATTCTTCCACGGAGGAATACGTTAGAAACAGGTTTCCTGAGGCACAAATTTATTTGTTTCAAGGGTTAAATGGTAGTAGTTTGGGGGTAAGTGCTGTAAAAAATAAAAGAATAGATGCTTTTGCTGACGATGGTATTTTGTTAATTGGTTCGGCAACATCACTTAATATCTCTTTAACTAAAGATTTTATCTTAGTTCCTCAAACTCCTATTACTTGTGAAGAATATGGTTTAATTTTACCAAAGGATGATTTGCCGTGGACTCAGTTAGTTAATTTGGTGATCAATTCTAATGAGGAAAAGAATATTCTTGGTGATTGGTTTTTTGTGACTGAAAACATAAACTATAATGCTCCTGATTGTAAAAGGTGAAATATACTTTTTTTACTTGGTTTTACTTATTAGTTAAACGAATAAATTTTTTCTTACCAACTTGCACAATTTTATTATTTAAATCAGTGCTATTTTCTATGGTATAGTTAGGGTCAGAAATGCGATCGCCATCTAACCTTACACTACCCCCTTGAATTTGTCTTCTACCTTCACCACTACTATTAACTAAACCAGAAGCATTAAGAATATAGAACAATTTAGCAGGAAAATCAACTGAATTTAAAGAAAATTCAGGTACAGCTTCCGCATTAGCCATATTTTGCTTACTTACTAAATTTAAAGCTGTTTTTTGAACAGTTAAAGCACTTTCTTTTCCGTGATATTGAGCAACAACTTCTACTGCCAACATTTTTTGAGCTTCTCTGGGATTTTCAGGAATTTGCGATAGGGGTAAATTAGTTAATAATTCAAAATAATTTTTTAATAGAGAATCGGGGGTTTTTTCTAACTTAGAATACATAGATAAAGCATCTTCTTTCAAACCTACATAATTATCTAAAGATTTAGACATTTTTTGTTCTCCATCAGTGCCAATTAAAATTGGTAAAAGCACTCCAAACTGAGGTTTTTTGTCGAAATGTCTTTGTAAATCACGTCCTACGGCAATATTAAACTTTTGATCAGTGCCTCCTAACTCTATATCTGCGTCCACCGCTACAGAATCGTAACCCTGCATTAAAGGATAAAGAAATTCATGGAGATAAATAGGGTTTTCTTGGGTATAACGATTATTAAAACCTTCCTTTGCTAACATTTGTTGCACTGTCATGGTTGCTAATAACTCTTGAATTTTGCCTAAATCAAGACTAGATAACCACTCTGAGTTGTAGCGAACTTCTAAACGTCCGGGGGTATCAAAATCTAAAATAGGGCGTAGTTGATTAAGATAAGTTTGAGCGTTTTGTTTGACTTGTTCTGAGGTTAATTGTTTTCTTACCTTATCTTTACCTGTTGGATCGCCAATTTGGGCGGTAAAGTCACCGATAATAACTACTGCTGTATGTCCTTGATCTTGAAATGCTCTTAATTTACGAAAAGGGATACTATGTCCAAGGTGTAAATCTGTGCCTGTAGGATCTATACCTAATTTTACCCTCAAAGGGCGATCGCACTTCCTACAAAATTGTTCTATATTTTCCGTTATATTATCCGAGTCTAGCTGGTGAGGAAAAATATCACTTACTCCTCGGTGTAACCATGAAAAATTCTCGCTTGTCATTATATATAATAGTTTGTATAATTTACCTACACTCCAGCAATTATATTATCACCCCGAATCCCTTGAGTGTAAGAAAACCATAGAAGAATCTACTCTATGAAATTTATTCAGGTTTACATAGTTATATAACTTGGCTAACATTACTCTAGTTCATTTAAGGAACGCACACTCCCTTGATAACCAAAGCGATTGAGTACTATGGCAACTTCTTCCTTTGTAACAGGTTTTTGGGGCTGAAAAATGGTAGTAAAACCAAAAGCTCGACGAATATTAGCATTCTCACCATTTTGCCAATCAATATAGAGTTTTTGCCAAACTTCAGGTTTAATTTTATTAGTGTCTTGAAAACCCCAAGTTTCTTTTATATTATCAATGGTTGTTACGGAAAAATTTTGCCGAAAGTCTAAGGGTACTTTCCAACTAATCAAATCTTCCCTCGTCAGAGAAGCATCAGGATTAAATGTCGTGGCAGTTGAACTATTCGTATTAGTTAAAACAGAGGGAATTAAACCAGCTTCGGCTAAACCTTGAATATAAGGAAAATCAGGGTCATCTTTATCCACATCCTCAAAAACAGGATTACTATTAGGATTAGCGACACGGATTAAACTACCATCAACATTTTCATAAAGAAGATTATTGGTTTTTACTAACCAACGGACATATTCACGGCGAGTAACTTCTTGATGAGATTTGAGAGAATTAACGTTTTTATCAATAATTCCCTTATCAATTAAAGTTTGTAGAGGTTGGGAAATATCTCCATTTCTTGCTGGTTGGTTAATAACCGTTACTGTATTATCGTTATTGTTTGGCCCTTGGACAAGGTTGGTATTTTCTCCTAAAGACTGATAGCTAAGGGTAAATTCTGTTTGATTGCCACTAGGTAAAACTGAGACTTCTAACTCAAGACTTTCATCGTCATTGATTGCTGTTAAAAGATTTTCTTGGGTTTGCTCAACTTGCCATTGTTTAGAGGTCAATTCCTGTAGATAATAGTCCATAATGAGATTACTAGGATCACCAGAAGACCAAAAAAAACTATTTTCTTCAATTTTAATTAACTCTGCTTCACTGTACAGGGGAATGGTATCTGGAAAATTATCAGGTAATGTCTGTTGATTGTCATTATTATTCTGGGTTTCATCCCTATCTTCTGTAATGGTTAAACTGGTATCTGGGGCGAATAATGATTCTAGTGTTTGATTACCACTACAACCGCTTAAAAGTAAAAATAAAACTAAGAAAGAAAAATAACGCAAGGATAACATCCGATTTTTTAATAAATATATCTATTTCTATTATAAACTGGTGTCTGATTTTTAATTTCTTCGCTAATATTTGTTTAAGTTAAGATTGTCAAGGATACTATTATCTATTAGGTAGGCGAATTATGTTTAAATCATTAGGTTTTATTGAGAATTCTGTCCATACAAGTTTAGGGGAAATGGTTTACTATTCCTCTGACAGTGCATTTTGGAAATCTCTCAGCCACCAAAATCAATCCTCAGAAGAGTCGCAACAATTACCTGATTTGGTTTTTTTACATGGCTTTGGCGGGGGTTCATCTGCCTATGAATGGTCCCAAGTTTATCCCGCTTTTGCTTCAGAATATC
>PXEJ01000372.1 GCA_003566215.1 Cyanobacteria bacterium T3Sed10_376R1m
TCCAACCAATTACCACTTTCCTGATAGCATAGGGCAGCCTTTTCTATTTCCCCCACCTCTAACCATGCCAACCCAGCCTTATCCCACTGCTGTAACTGTTGCCAAATCTGGGCAGATTTTTCCCAATTGCCTTGAGACTCACAAAGAATAGCTAACCTTTCATAATTGCCAGACTTTTGCCAACAAATTTCTGCCTCTCGCCAGAGTTTTGCTTTTTCATAACAATCCGCCGCCAACTCTAGCTGATTGACTTTCACCCAAATAGTAGCAGACTTTTCCCATTCTTGAATAGTTTGCCAAATATCTGCTGCTTGAGTCCATTTTTGTTGTTGCTGACATAATTGTGCTACCTTATCCCATCGCTGTAACTGTCGCCAACAATCTTCTGCCTTTTCCCATGCCTCAAGTTTTTCATAGCAAAGGGCAGATTTGACTAAAGGATTAACTTCTTGCCATGCCAAAGCCGACTCTAACCATTTTCCTTGTCTTTCACAACAGATGGCAACATAAGCCCATTGTTTCAACTTCCGCCAACCTATCTCGGCATTTTTCCAATCCCTTGCTAACTCGTAACAACGAGAAGCTTTAGCTGTTTTTCCTAGTTTTGACCAAATTTGAGCAGACTTACTCCATTGAAATTGTTTTTCACAAAGGAAAGCCACTTTTTCCCAATTTTCCAATTGTTGATAAATGTTTTCTGCCAAGTGCCAATGTTCACCTTTTTCATAAGCAATGGCTGCTTTTTCTATTTCTCCCATTGATAACCAAGCATCTCCTGCTTTTTCCCACTGTTTCAACTCTTGCCAAATTGTGGCAGAGGTTTGATAGTCTTGTAATTGAAAGGAAGTAAAGGCAATTTTTTCTAAGTTTTCTAACTTTTGCCAACATTTTTTAGCTTTTTGCCATTGATAACTTTTTTCATAGGCAATGGCGGCTTTTTCTATGTCTTTTATCTCTAACCAAATATCTCCAGCTTCTTTCCACTGATTCTGTTTTTCATAGGTTAAAGCTAATTTTATGGGCTGGTTTAACTCCTGCCAACATTTTTGGGCTTTGTGCCATTGACAACTTTTTTCATAGGCAATGGCTGCTTTTTCTATTTCCTTTTGCATTTCCCAAGCAAAGCCAGCGCGTAACCATTCATTCAGTTTTTCCCAAATTTGAGCAGATTCTAACCATTTATTTTGACATTCACAGGTTAGGGCTACTTGGGGTAATTGGTTTAGTTTTCGCCAACATTTTTCGGCTTTGTGCCATGCCATTGCTTTTTGATAAGATTGTGCGGCACTTTGAATGTCTCCTAGTTGAATAAAACAATCGGCGGATTTTTCCCATGCTTCTAGCTGTTGCCAAATTTGGGCAGATTCTTCCCACTTGGATTGTTTTTCACAACTTAAAGCTATTTCGGGGAGTTTGTTTTGTTGTCGCCAATAGGTTTCGGCTTGTTGCCAATTATTATTTTTTTGATAGCAAAGGGCAACTTTTTCTAGTTGATTTTCTTGTAACCAATTCTGAGCGGCTTTTTCCCATGCTCCTAGTTTTTCCCAAATTAATGCTGATTTTTGCCATTGTTGTAGTCTTTCCCACATTTTTGCTGCTTGGGAGAGGTTTTGTTGTTGGATATAGGTTTTTTCGGCAAGGTTATAATATTTGTCTGCTTGTTTGGGGTTATGATTTTCTCGGTAAATGTCGGCAATGGTTTCCCATTGTTGATGGGCTTTTAGACAACGAATGTACCCTTGATTGTCTTCTGCTTTTTGGTAACAAATACTAGCTAGGTGGTAGTGGTGTTTTTTCTCTAGGTAGATGGCTTTTTTTTGCCATTGGGGAGGGGTAAACTCTGCCCATTTTTTTTGCCACAATTGGTTATCAATTTCTTGCCAACAAAATATGGCTTTTTCCCATGCTTCCCAAATACTCCATAAGTCTCCTGCTTTTTCCCAGTTTCCATTTACTTGGGCGATGTAGGTTTCTAAATATTTTGATTTTTGATAGTTGCCGATGGTTTGATAACATTCTTGGGCTATTTTCCATGCTCCTTGTTTTTGGTAGTTTTGGGCTATTTTTTCTATTTCTTCTCGATTTTGCTGGTTAAGGATAGGGGCGATCGCTTTTAGACCTATTTTTTTGATATAGTTATTCAACTGAGGATAGTGTTGAAATATATCAAAATCACTTTCATAGAAAAATACTTGGTCTTCTGTGGTACTAAGACAAGGATAAAGGTATCTCGTAATTAACTGTGATAATGACTGAGGATTAATTTGCTGAAAATAACTAAATAAGTTCCAAACAACTATTTTTTTAATGTTGTAATTTTTAATTTCGTGAATGGTTAAAATTCTTTGACATTTATCGGGATTGTTATAGGTTAATAACTCCAATTTTTCTTTAACGGTGGGTACTACTATTACAGTATCTAAAGCCAAGTCTTTTAATGATGCCAAAAATTTATTTTCTACACCTGTTACCCAAAAACACTTATCTAGAGAATTAATTAAATAATCAGGAGTCTGTGTATCTAAAGAATTTTCTAAGGATTTATCTAAATTAATAATTGCTTTTTGTAAGTTGACAATTTGTGCATTATTAATTAAATTTACCGTTATTTCCTCTGGTGAACTAAAGTAATTATTTGATTTGTTTTCCTTGGTATTATTTATTTCGATTTCTTCTAAATAATTTTTAAATATTTTAGTTAACTTTTTTTCAATAGGAGTAATTTTATCTTTGAGTTGTTTCTTGTCAAGACTCGCAACTATATTCGGTTTAACATCTTCTAAATTTATTTTGGTAATTTTTATTAATAGTTTTAGAGATAAATCACTCAAATTATGAATATCATCAACAAAAATAGAATCATAGTAACCTCTAAAATCCTCTGACAAATTCTCAAGTATTGTTTGAGTTATGTCTAGGGTATCCCAATAATTATTTTCTATGAGCCAATCCTGATATTTTTGTGCTAACTTGTAAACCTGTTGATAGTTAGAGTTATGGGGAAGACAACTTTCTAATTTAATTTGTTTTTGATAATTTTCAAGGGAAATTAAACCTTTATTTTCTTTGGGATAATTAATACTACCTTTCAATATGTATTCAATTTCTTCCCACAAGTGTATTGCTTCAATCTCTCTAATATCGTAGGGTTTTAGAAATACATTCCAAAATTTATTATAATCAACAAAGCTCGATTTCAAATAACTATTTTCCGCAATTAAATTGAATTTATAACCGATATTCCTAATCAAATTAATATATTCATTAATGGGTAAATGCTGAGAAAATTTGGATAATAATTCTTGGGAAAAAAACTCTAATCGATATTGACTTATCTTATCCGTACTGACAAACGTCATTTGTTTACCCGGATTGTCTATCAAATAAGTTATGCTTTTGAAAAATAAAGTTTTAGTTTTACCTGTATTACCATTACCATTAAAAAGTATTGGTAGTGGATGTTGAATAATTTTAATTTGTTCGGCTGAAAGTAGAGAAAAGAAACTTAAATCCTCTTCAGAATTACTTATCTGATAGGGATAAAAATCATTAGGTTTTACTTGAAAATCTTTTCCTTCAATTTTTACACTATTTTTACCCTGACAAACATTTAATATTTCGGGTTTTAGTTTAAAGTTATTTTGCTCAAAATTAACATCAATATCAATAACTTGATGTAATATATTATCTTTTACAAGTACAGCTTGTTTTAATTTTGTTTTATCAGAAATACTAAAAAACTTGACAATTTTTTCTTGTTGATTATTTACATAAATAGCAATTAATTCTAGCCTATAATTATAGTTAATTCGGTAAATTATTTTTCTTCCCTGCTCGGTCTTTTTCTTGATAGCCTTAGCAAAAAATGTATTATTAATAATGTTTTCAAAGTATCCCATTAAATCTTCACGACAATGAATGGGTAAACGGTTTATCTTTTGATATAAGTTGAAATCGAGACTAAAAAGATAATTATTAATGGGGTTCATGAAATTAATTATAAAAATTAAAAAAATATGATAATGGGTCTTACCGCTTTCTCATGCTCTGTACGTTATCCGCAAGAAATTATCAAAGAATTTATTATCTAAAATTATATTAAACCATCTGTTGTTACAGTGAAGGTTTAAAAATAACACATTAACCAAAAATCCCATTGCTGAATTTAGATATGATTTTTAGTTTAGGTGGGGAATAGGGAACGGGGAATGGGCA
>PXEJ01000130.1 GCA_003566215.1 Cyanobacteria bacterium T3Sed10_376R1m
CTTCGTGATCGGTTTTTCTGGGAAAATATTGAGGGGGAGTTGAGAATGTTTAGATGCCAATTTACAGCCCTTCTGGTAACAGTCAAAAAATCTACTATTTAGATAATTATTTAAACTAGGACTATCTTCTAATTCTCTAATAATTTGTAGTCGAAAATTGAAAATTTCTCGCTCCCAAGGCCCCTTATTTCTGTCTCGTTCTGATGACCAATATTGTAAGATTAGTAAAGATTAAAAAGCAAACATTTCCGCTAAAATCAACAATAGTTGCTCTTGATAAATGGTGGGACTATCTTCAAATTTCCACTGAGTAAGATCTATACCCAGTAACGTATATTCTAAGGTGTCTATTTCTTGAATATATCGTTTCATCAATTTGTTGCTGTTCGGACGACAGTCTTTTATGGCTTCATAGGTACTACACCATTGCCGATGGAAAAAAGGTGATAGAGAAAAATCTGCCAAACTACGAGCATTTTCCGTGGTCATCACACTATCCATTAATTGAAAAGTGGCATCCTTACCTTTGACTAACATTTCATAGGTATCATAACGAAAATTTTCCAGTCTGCTATATTTGTTCCTAGAGAGAAGATTTTATTTTTGCTTATTTATATTTTCTCTCTATTTTCCTTTTATCTCTTTCCTCTCTACATTTAGTCTACTAAACTACAGATTTAAACAGGATTTGGTATAAGATTAGCGATGAACAGTTCACAGAATATACAAATTAAGTTAGTATGTTAGAAAACAGTTTTACCTGATCAATTGGGCAAAAAAATAATTGCATGACCAATTTAAGTGCCGTAGAAGCGGAATTAAATAACTGGAATAAAAAGTTGAGAATACACCCCTTTGATGCACGAAATTATATTCATCGGGGCATGACTTATTTTAAGTTAGGAAAAATTAAAGAATCTCTTCAAGATTATAATAAGGCTGAAGAATTAAACCCCCAACTCACTCCCTATCTTTGGCAAAGAGGATTGTCTTACTACTATTTAAAGAAATATGCTCAAGGGGCGAGACAATTTGAGATAGATTTGAGTGTTAATTCTCGTGATGTGGAGGAGACAATCTGGCATTATCTTTGTATTGCCCAATTGGAAGGTGCGCAAGAGGCAAAAAAATCTCTTTTACCAGTTAAATATGATCCTCGTCCTATTATGCGCCAAATTTATCAACTTTTTGCTGACAATTGTTCGGTTGATTTTTTAATGGATGTTGCTAACAAGGGAGATAGTAGGGATATTTTTTATAGTAGTCTTTATGCTGGTTTATATTATCAGGTGGAAGGGGAAGAAGAAAAATCACTGTTTTATGTTAATCAAGCTGTTAAACAGCCTATTGATGACTATATGTGGTATTTAGCGAGAATACATCAACAACTTATTTTTGTGGTGTAAGACTTGATGGAAAAGTCGTGGTATGGAGATAATTAATATTAATTTTGATGGGAGAGTTGTTTTTCCCTTCTTGCTTTTTCCAATAAGGAATCAGCAAAGGCAATGGCTTCGGTGGCGGAATGTCCCCCTGTTAATTCGGCTAATTCGTCACGACGTAAATTTTGATCTATTAGATGAGTCACTTTGACAATTGTTCTAACTTCATTTTCTGTCGTTTCTTCGTCCACTTTGATTAAATGTTTTGTTACTCGAAAATGATTGTCTGCCATGGCAGCGACTAGGGGTTGGTGGGTGACGCATAGTACTTGATGTTGTTGGCTTAATTTATGTAGTTTTTGGGCGATCGCCTGTGCTACTTTTCCCGATACCCCCGCATCAATTTCATCAAAAATAAGGGTTTTAGCATCCATTTGAGTCTGAGAAAAACAGGATTTTAAAGCGAGGAGAAAACGACTCATTTCCCCTCCTGAAGCTGTCATGGCGAGAGGTTGTAGTTCTTCTCCCGGGTTGGGACTAAAATAGTAATCCACTTGATCACAACCGTTTATATTGGGAGTAGTCGGGGTAATACGACATTCAAATAGTACCTTTTCCATTCCCAATGGTTTTAACTCTGAGGTAAGTTGTTTTTCTAACTTTTGAGAAGCTGTTATTCTCAACTTGCTTAATTTTTGGCAAAAGTCGAGGGTTTTGATTTTAATTTCTTCATATTCTTTTTCTAAATCTTCGATGGAGCGTTCATTATTGTTTAATTCTACTAATTCTTTTTTTAAATTATAATAATAATTAATGACTTCTGGTAAGCTAGGACCATATTTACGACAAATCCGCTTTAAAGTCCTTATTCTTTCTTCTACCTCCACTAGTCTATCTGGATCACCTTCTAGCCCTGCTCCATAGCTATACATTTGATGTCCAGCTTCAACTATTTGATTGAGCGCCCCTTGTACCATTTCTAAAATACTGGTTAATTCTTTGTCATAGTTGACCATATCTAGCAATACGGCTTCTGCTTTTCCAATAATGTCGGCGGCGGCACTATCTTCCGATTCGCTTTGATAGAGAAGGTTATAGGCTTGGTAGCTTAACTGTTGTAATTCTACTACATGGGTCAGGCGATCGCTCTCAATCTCTAATTGCTCTAATTCAGTAGGATCTTGTAAACGAATACTATTTAACTCTTTAATTTGATGTTGTAACAAATCTAACCGTTGTAGTCTTTGTTGTTCTGACTGACGACGGGAAATGAGAGCTTCTTCGGCAGTTTGCATCGCCATAAATGCTTTAGAAACTGATTTTCTTTGTTCGAGGAGGTTTTTGCCACCATAGGCATCTAATAGTTCTCGCTGGGTAGCACTGGCGAATAGTTCTCCTGTCTCTCCCTGTACGGTAATTTCTAAAATGCGATCGCGCATGGCCATAATAACCTGTTTATTAACTACTACCCCATTAATTCGACAACGGGAGCGAAAAGTACCTTTTTTAAAAGTCAACTCCCGACTACATACCACGCTACCATCATGAAAAGACTCTAACTGTTGTTCTTCCAACCATTGCTCAAGCTGTGGATGGCACTGAAAATTTGCCTCTACCACAGCCTTTGTTGCCCCAGTGCGAATCATTCGACTATTGGCTTTGCCCCCCAAAACCACATCAATAGCATCAAGAATAATTGATTTACCTGCCCCCGTCTCTCCTGTCAAGACATTTAAACCGCTACCTAATTCTAAATCTAAATGATCTACCAATGCAAAGTTATCAATGCGGATAGTAATCAACAATTAATCATCTCTCCATAAACCGTTAATCTTATATCTTACAAAACTCACTTAACTTTTTTGTTGGTATTTTTTTAAGGGTGGCGTTGCTTAATTATGGTATGAAATAGTATTAAATTATAAATATTCAATATTTTAAATATTATTTTTATATACTTCGAGAATATTAGTAGATAATTCTATAACTTTATCTTGTAGTACTTGGGGTTTATGAACTTTAACTTGTCCTCCAAAACCAAGTATCCATCGTAGTAAATCATAATCTTGTAATGACCATGTTGGTAATGTTACTTGAAAACGATAGGGTTTTTCTATATCCTTACTTTTGTTAAGGGTAAATAATGATTTATGATGATCAAAATTAGAGATGGATTTAGATGGTTTTGTCATCTTCATTCGTTGGGGAGAAAATCTTTTTGTACCCTCAGCAATAAAATTAAATATCTTTTCTGTAAACCATAATTCTATCATAATTTCTGCAGTTTTTTGTTTTTCTTTATTACTACTTAAAAAAGCTTTTTGTGTAGTAGGATCATTACCTAAAAATATTCCCGGACTAGCGGATAATAATTTAGTTAATTTTTTCAAAGATTCTTTTTGTTTCTTTTCTGTTCTTGTCTCGGTTAATTCACTTTCTAAATAAAGCCGATCAAGCCTTTCTAAACGTAATAAACCTTTTTCTTTTTCGCTGTTATATTCAAAGGCTAAATACCAAGCAAAATTGTAAAATACTATCTGTAATAACCAAGCATCAAAACTCCCTGTTTTTTCCCCTTCATAACTGGCACGATTGGCAAATTTATTCAGCCTGACCAATTTTCTTTGTTCGATAATACTTTGTAGTCTCTCGGTTTGATTACTCAGGGTTTTGGAGTCTAAACTTTCAGTATCTATCATAGAACGATTTGCGATCGCCCTTACGGGATAAATATAATTATCATCAAAATGGGCTAATCTCATCTTACGCTCAAACTCATTATACAAACTAAGAGCAAGGGGATCATCAATATTTTTGGCTTGGGCTTGTA
>PXEJ01000062.1 GCA_003566215.1 Cyanobacteria bacterium T3Sed10_376R1m
AAAATCGACCTGCTGCACCGCCAGAACAAAACCCTGGAACAAATGGCCGAAACCCTTTTCAGGCAGTGGTTTGTAGTGGAGGCGAAGGAGGAGTGGGAGGAAATTAGTATTGAATCATTATTTGAAGTTCGAGATGGCACTCACGACTCTCCTAAAAAACAGGATTTTGGAAAGAAACTCATTACATCTCGCCATCTAAAATCGAACTATATTGATTTTGAGAATGCTTATACAATTTCTGAATTTGATTATAACGCAGTTAATAAGAGAAGTAAAGTTGAACAGGGAGATATTTTGTTTTCAATGATCGGAACAATTGGCAACCTTTATTTGGAGGAATCTGAGAACATTGACTATGCAATTAAGAATATTGGATTGTTCAAGACTTCTCAAAACATAAAATGGTGCTACTTTACTTATTTATGGTTAAAATCTGATATAGGCAACCAGTTTATTCATGAGAATAGAAGTGGAAGTACACAAGAATATATCTCATTGGGTAATTTAAGGAGTATAGTTTTTTACGTTGAATCTAAAAATCAAGTCGAAGATTTTAATTGGATCGTCGATGCATACTTCAAAAAAATCAAATCAAATCAAACCCAAATCCGCACCCTCATAACTATGCGCGATACTTTGTTGCCGAAGTTGATGAGTGGGGAGGTAAGGGTTGAAATGTAAAAATCACAGAAAAATGAAAAACGATATATGCGGGAAACCATAGTTATTTAAAAAAGAAATAAGAAAGACCTAAACAAATGGATACAGAAGTAAATAAAATTATAAAAGCATATAAAAATTATGGGTTTGAAGTCAATTCGGAAGATAAACACCTTCTGAGTTTTCAGTACAAGAAGGGTAGGTACTATGGAGTAGACATAGTGCCCTTAGATGATACTGAAGAAACTTTAAAAAGTTTAAATGAATTAAAAATCAAATTTTCTAAATTAGGATATGCTGTAAATGCAAAAAACGTTAGTACTGGAGAAGATCTTGAAGATGAATTGTTTAAGAGTTTTTTTTCTTACGAATCAACGAAGAAAAGAATGCAGAAAAAATATATTGACTTCCAAAATAAGCAAACAAGAAATTTATTAGGGAGCAAATATGTTTATATTGAGAGTCCTTATGAACAATATAATAATGACGGTGAACCAGATTCCAACCTATTAGATAATATATTGAATATATTAAATCGAAAATCTCCTCAATTAATAATTATTGAAGCAGCTGCAGGTTATGGTAAAACCTGTGCAGCTTATGAAATTTTAAATAGGATATCGAGTCAAGAAAAGAATCTAGTTTCTCCTTTGTTTACTGAATTGTCAAAAAATAGAGGTGCTAATATTTTTAAATATGTTTTACTTGACGAAATAGATTTAGAGTTTCCTACATTAAATTCCACAATAGTAATACATGAAATAAAAAATGGAAGAGTCCCACTTATTATTGATGGTTTTGATGAGTTATTGGATAAAGTGAATATTTCGAATATAGATGTGCAAAATGGCTTTGAAGAAATAGAAACAATGCTTGATACCATCGGAAATTTGCTTGAGAAAAAGGCTAAAATTATATTGACAACTAGAAAAACTGCCATATTTAGTGGATTAGAATATGAAAAATGGTTAAATAAATGGAATGATAAATTTGATTCCACAAGATTATCTTTAAAAGAACCACGAATCAAGGATTGGTTGGGGCAAGCTAGGTTTGATAAAATAAAAGAAAAGGACATTCCAATACAATATATTGCAAATCCAGTACTTCTTTCTTATCTTAAAAATGTTTCAGATGAAGATTTTATACTTCAAATTCAAAATCCCGATTTATTAATAAAGCAATATTTTGATAGATTACTTGAAAGAGAAAAGGAAAGACAACATTTAATTATTACTGTCGATAAACAATATGAAATATTCAAGAATGTCGCCAGAATGCTTTTGGAATTTGATATAACAGTCGAGTCAAAAGAATTTTTTAAAGAAATAATAAAAGATCAGAATAATAAACTTCTGGAATACACCAGAACACTATATTCAGGACAAGACAAGCCTACACTTGAAAACCTTGTTGACACTTTAGCAACTCATGCTCTATTGGATAGAAAAGGAAGAAATGAATCACAGATTGGTTTTATAAACGATTTTGTTCTTGGAATCTTAATTGGTGAAATTTTATGCGAAGCTCCAATTTCTAAAATTGAGAACGACTATTCCTTTTATATGCTAGATTTAGCATGCACTGCATTTAAGGTTCAGAATTTAACTAATAAAAATGCACTTTGGGAGAAAGTAAATAAAGTAACTCATAAATTGCAATCAAATTCAATATTTAATTATGACATTTCCTTAAAAGAAAAACTTGCGCGAGATTATGAAGAATTAACCTTGTATGACACTACTTATTTCAATGTTCATTTTATTGAGTATAAAATTCGAAATACAGCCTTTTTGCATTGTTATTTTAAAAACTGCAAGTTTGATCCGACCATTTTTACAGGTGTGAGTTTTATTGATTGCACATTTGATAGTTGTGAAATGATCAACTCCACTTACCTGGATTCTTCTAAAGATATTTCGACTATAAAATGCAAACAAAAAGATTGCAATATACTAGAGTTTAGTGTTTTTCATTTATGTGATGAAAATCATATTTTCTCGGAATTAGAAAAAGAAATACTTTCAATAATACTTAATATTTCAAGTTCAAAATCACACCACATAATTAAGATTATTAAAAACTTTGAAAAAAACAAACATAAAGAAGTCAATCGTTCTATAGAATCTCTTGAAAAAAGAGAGTTTATAGAAATAAAAGGACTCCAAATTAATCTCAATATTAATAAAATTAAACTAATCAAGTCAGAATTAGGTTTTTAGTTATGTATAATCCTAGAAGTTTAGAGCGAATTTGTAAAATAATAACAACTCAAGTTGAGGATGAGCTATCAAGAGTTGGGATATTTTTTAGAATTTTTTCAAGAGTAAAGTCGGATGTGTCATTTAATAACAAATTGGATAGTAAAGGGGCAGGTTATTATGATGGAATTAATAAATTGATTCAAGATATAATTGGCATAAGGATCATATTATATTTTTCAGATGATATCCCATTAGTATATGAATATCTAAAATCACGTTATGTATTTGTCGATGAAACTATTGACAAAAATGAAGAAACTAAATTTGCTCCTACCCGAATTAATTTAATTTTTGGGTACCCTCAAGAACTTAAGAAAGAATTTTGTGATTTAGTGGATGAACCATTGATTGACCAAACCTATGAAGTTCAACTAAGAACAATACTTTCGGAAGGATGGCATGAAGTCGATCATGATTTGAGGTACAAGTGCCAAAATGACTGGGTTGAAAATACTGATTTAGCGAGAAGTTTTAATGGCATATTAGCGTCTTTAGAAACTAGTGAATTTTCCATTCTTAGTCTTTTTGATCAGCTTAGTTATAGGCATTATAAAGCAAAAAATATAATTGCTGCTTTTAGAACTAAATTCAGGCTTAGAGTTTCTAATTATGAAATATCTAATGAGTTGAATGAGCTTTTAAACGATAAGATTTCTCGTGAAATATTTAAGCTAGACAGGAATGAAATTTTAAGGTTTCTCTTTGAAAGTAAAATTTTAATACCATTGACTTTAGAGAATCTTATATTAATCATTAATTATCAATTTCTTAAATCGGATGATATTTCTAAAATTACACCAGCAGAGATAAGAAAGGAAATGACAAATGCTTAAAAGTCAACCGAAAATAAAATAGAATCATTTGCCATCAAATTCTTAGAAACACTGGGTTAATCAATATATACAGGTTTGGAGATAGCCCATGATAGTGCGTTTTTTGAACAATTCAACCAAAAATAACCCAAACCCATGGCCGACAAATTCCAGGATAAATACCGCATCCCTTCCGCCCGCGCAGGGTGGTGGGATTATGGTAATGATGCGGCCTATTTTATCACCATCAATGCGGACAACCTGAAAAACCATTATTTCGGCCATATCCGGGATGGCGAAATGCAATTGTCAACCATCGGCCAAATTGCCAGGGATTACTGGCTGGAAATTCCCAATAATTTCCCGCTTGTAAAACAGGACGTTTTCGTTATTATGCCCAATCATTTGCATGGAATTATTATTATCGATAAATCGGAAAATGTCGCAGAAACGGGATTAAATG
>PXEJ01000054.1 GCA_003566215.1 Cyanobacteria bacterium T3Sed10_376R1m
TGAAGTAATTTCCCGTGTTGCTGAAATTGAAACCACCAGTAATCGTCTCTTGGATGTGGGAGATATTTCGGCTTATGCTCTTAATCGTCTTCCTCCCCTGTATGCAACCACCGAAGAAGGAGCAAGTTTTCAGCGTGGTAAGGCAAAAGATGAATTAAATAATTTAATTATCAAACAAGTAGAAGAAGCACTATCTCTATATCTAGAACGTCCTGAATTTCACCCAGAAAGACAAGCTCTTAACAAAGGCTCTCAATCTAACAATGTGTTTGAACAAGTTACAAAATTACTACAATCTCAAGCTCCTAACTATGAGTAATTACAAATATTTCAATTTAGGATAAATAAGCAACTAATCTCAATCATCGAAATTAATCATCAATTTTCTTTATTATCTATTCATTAATGATAACTGTTCCTTTAGAGAAACAAAGTCCCAAAAATTATCCCATTGAAAGTGTTACCCTCGACGTTCAGGGGATGAAGTGTGCTGGTTGTGTTAATGCGGTAGAAAGACAAATTAGCCAGTGTCCGGGGGTGGTTTCGGCAACAGTTAATTTAGTGACTTCCATAGCATTGGTAGAGTATGAAAAAGAAAAGGTGCTACCAGAAAAATTAGCCCAAAAGTTGACGATGGGTGGTTTTCCTTCTTCCTTACGAGTGGGAGAAGAAACAAAAGATTGGTCTGTTATTAACCAAAGAAAAAGGGAAGAAGAACAAAAAGCTCAGTTTTATCAGTTGATTAGTGCGATTATTTTGTTACTTTTTTCTACCATTGGACATTTGCACCATCTTGGTTTCCATTATTTACATTATTTTTCTAACATCTGGTTTCATTGGGGTTTGGCTACTTTGGCTTTGTTAATTCCGGGTAGGGAGATATTGCTTAACGGGTGGCAGAGTTTGTGGCATAGACAACCAAACATGAATAGTTTGATCGGTATCGGTACGGTATCAGCATATTTGGCTAGTTGTGTGGCGTTAGTTTTTCCTGAGTTAGGGTGGGAGTGTTTTTTTGATGAGCCGGTGATGTTGTTGGGGTTTATATTTTTAGGCAGGGTATTAGAAGGTAAGGCAAGGAATAAAACTTCTTCTGCTTTGGAAGAATTATTAAGTTTACGCCCCCAGTGGGCAAGGGTTGTAGGTAAAGAAGGGATTAATCAAGATCAAGGTTTACCAATTCCTTCTGGTTTGGTGAAACCTTCGGAATGGGTAAAAGTGTTACCGGGGGAGCAGTTTCCTGTGGATGGGAAAGTTGTTATGGGTCAAACCACAGTGGATGAATCGACGTTAACGGGGGAGTCTATTCCTGTGTTTAAGTCCGAGGGTAGTTTGATCTGTGCTGGTACGATTAATGAGACTGGGCTGGTGATTGTTGAAACTGTCAGCTCGGGTGCTAAAACTATTTTAAGTCAAATTATTGCTACGGTGGAAGAGGCACAAACTCGTAAAGCCCCTATTCAAAATTTGGCTGATACGGTGTCTGGTTATTTTGCCTATGGTATTATGACGATCGCCCTTGGCACTTTCTTCTTTTGGTATGGTTGGGGTACAAGTATTTGGTCATCAGTATTAGTGGATTTGGACACATCTTCCCTGATACTGAGCTTAAAGTTAGCCATTGATGTTTTAGTCATAGCTTGTCCTTGTGCTTTGGGTTTAGCAACTCCCACCGCTATTTTAGTGGGAACGGGAGTAGGGGCTCAAGAAGGGTTATTGATAAAAGGGGGAGATGTACTAGAACAAGCACAAAACTTGGATATAATAGTATTTGATAAGACTGGTACTCTTACACAAGGTTATCCTCAAGTGACTGATATTCTCCCTTGGGAGGAAACTAAGTTTTCTCCGGCTCAATTGTTACAAATTGCCGCTAGTTTGGAAATAAACTCCAATCATCCTTTGGCACAAGGTTTGTTGCAAGAAAGTAAAAAGCTAGATTTATCCTTACTAAAAACATCTTCTTTGGTTAACGGTATGGGTAAGGGAGTTAAGGGAGATGTGTTCCAAGAATCTGCAATGCTAGGCACTTTTTACTGTGGTAATGAGTTATGGTTAAAGGAGCAAAATATACTTCTTTCTCCCAAGATAATCGAGCAGTCGTTAAAGTTCCAAACAGATGGCAAAACGGTTATTTATCTAGCTCAAGAAAATAATGTTATTGCTCTATTTGCCTTAGGGGATAAATTGCGCCCCTTCGCCCGTGAAACAGTCACAAAACTAAAAGACAAGGGCTTAGAGGTAATTTTATTGAGTGGAGATCAAGAAAATGTAGCAAAAGCGATCGCCCTTCAACTAGAAATTACACAATACTATGGTGGGATTCAATCCCCTCAAAAAGCGCAAATCATTAGAAACATAAAAAATAAATATCCCCACAAAGTAATTGCCATGGTGGGAGACGGCATAAACGATGCCCCCGCAATGATTGAATCTGATTTTGCCATCGCCATGGCTCAGGGGGTACAAATAGCTGTCAAAACCGCTTCGATTGTACTCACACGAGGTAATCTGATGGATATACTAAGTGCGATCGACTTGAGCGAAAAAACCTTAGCTAAAATTAAACAAAATCTGTTTTGGGCATTGAGTTATAACCTAATTACTATTCCCATTGCTGCGGGTATTTTACTGCCAAAATATCACTTTTTATTAAATCCAGCCACCGCAGGGGGATTTATGGCAATAAGTTCGATAGTCGTCGTAACCAATTCACTACAATTAAAAAATTGGAAAATAAGTAATAAATATTGATCATCACTGTTAAAAAGTAGTTATAAAGTGCTATGATAGACAAGCGCCTTTTGTCAGGGAACATCCGCAGAATATAACACCAGAAACCGAACTTATGAGAACCCAAGAACTGTTACCGGATTTAATTGAAATTCAACGCTCTAGCTATAAATGGTTTTTAGAGCATGGCATTATTGAAGAACTCAACAGTTTTACCCCAATCACCGACTATGCAGGAAAATTAGAACTACAATTTATCGGTGAAAAATATCGTCTCAAAGAGCCAAAATATAACATAGAAGAAGCGAAAAAAAGAGAAGCTAGTTACGAAGTACAAATATATGTACCCACCCGTTTAATGAACAAAGAAACGGGGGATATAAAAGAACAAGAAGTCTTTATCGGTCAATTACCCCTCATGACCGACAGAGGAACATTTTTGATCAACGGTGCAGAAAGGGTTATTGTTAACCAAATCGTGCGATCGCCCGGGGTTTACTTTAAATCAGAAATAGACAAAAACGGCAAAAGAACCTACTCCGCCTCCGTAATTCCCAACCGAGGAGCATGGTTGAAATTTGAAACCGACAAAAATGGTATAGTTTGGGTAAGAATAGATAAAACCCGCAAAATCTCAGCCCAAGTATTACTCAAGGCAATGGGATTAACCGATCGCGAAATTGTAGATCGTTTCCGTCACGCAGACTTTTATCAAAAAACCATCGAAAAAGAAGGCAATCCCAGTACCGATGAAGCCTTAATGGAATTATATCGTAAACTAAGACCGGGTGAACCTCCTACCGTCAGTGGTGGACAAGCCCTCTTAGAAACCCGTTTCTTTGATCCCAAACGTTACGATTTGGGTAAAGTAGGGCGCTACAAAATGAACAAAAAACTACGCTTAACCGTTCCTGAAGACCTCAGAGTATTAACCGTAGATGACATTTTAACCACCGTTGACTATTTAATTAACCTCGAATTTGACATCGGTAGCGTAGATGATATTGATCACCTCGGTAACCGTAGGGTAAGAAGTGTTGGAGAACTACTACAAAACCAAATTAGAGTTGGGTTATCTCGTTTAGAGCGAATTATTAAAGAAAGAATGACCGTAGGGGACCCTAACACCCTTAGTCCTACCGCTTTAGTTAACCCCAAACCCCTCGCCGCAGCCATCAAAGAGTTTTTTGGATCTTCTCAATTATCCCAGTTCATGGATCAAACCAATCCCCTAGCGGAATTGACCCATAAACGTCGTATTTCTGCATTAGGACCTGGAGGACTAAGTCGAGATCGGGCCGGTTTTGCGGTGCGAGACATTCACCCTAGCCACTATGGTCGTATTTGTCCCGTGGAAACCCCGGAAGGACCTAATGCAGGTTTGATTGGCTCATTAGCCACCTATGCCAAGGTTAACGAATATGGTTTTATTGCAACTCCCTACTACAAATTAGAAAACGGCAA
>PXEJ01000011.1 GCA_003566215.1 Cyanobacteria bacterium T3Sed10_376R1m
AATCATGGGAATATCAATGCCCTCGTCCAAACAGCGAATGGCAACTAAACCTTGTAATTCTCCTGTTTGTATTTGTTTTTTTATAGTTTCTCTGTCTTCTAAAGATGTTTGTGCATTATAGATATTGACTCGATAGCCTAATTCTTTGCCTAAAAGTTGGGTAACGGCTTCTAGTTGACGTTGACTTTTTCCTTGATAGTTGATTTTGCCGTCACTACAATAGAATAGGGTTGCTCGAGTGTTTAGTCTTGTTATCATTAATTGCCGTAGGGCTTCTAGTTTATTGGTAGCTGTACCAATTAAGCGCGATCGCCTGACAAACAGTGCCGTAAGATGGTGATTATCTCGACTACTATCCCTACTCAACTCCCAGCCTATTTTTTTTGTCAATTGGGCATATTTTTGGGCTTCAAATTCGGTTAATTCCACAAAAATTGGATAATAGTTATAACGTACTAATGCTTTTTGTTTTATCGCATCACCTAGAGTAAATTCTGGCTCTAATACTTTCCCAAAATAACTTATTAGTGCATCTGTGCCGTCATCGTCATAAAATCTTTCGGGGGTAGCAGATAGTGCTAGGCGTAAACCAATGGTAGGGGGTAAGCTGGTTTTTAGTTTTTTACTGCCTAAATTATGGGCTTCATCTCCTACTATTAAAGTTTTTTCAGGAAAGAATGGTAATTGTGTTTGAAATCCTTGACTAATAAAGGTGGAGTTAGTGGTAATAATCGTTAAAAATTTTTGTTGTTTATTCTGAATGTTATATAGTTGGGTAGATAAATCATTTTGCCAATTATTAACGCTATTAAAGGCAAGTAAAGGGAGCAAATTAAATTTTTCTGCTTCTGTTGCCCATTGTAAAACTAGATGACGAAAAGGGCATATTACTAACAATACACTAAGGTCTATTTTATCATATAATTCTGTGGCGATCGCCAAGGCTGTGATAGTTTTACCGCTACCAGTCGCCATTTTTAATGTGCCACGTCCTTTATTTTTTAACCAGTTTATTACCGCTTGATTTTGATAGTTTCTTAAAGTTAAATTACTAGCAATTTTTGGTATTCCTGTGGCAGTAAAATTACCTTGATAATGATAGCTTTTTTCAGCAAGTTTAGTATAATATTTTTTGTAATATTCTTCTGCTAATTCAAGCCAATTTATATTATTTAATGATTCATTTTTTTCTCTTAAATTTCCCTCTCCCATAATCTTCACAAGTAGGATTACTATTTATTTTAAATTACCGATAAGATATAATAATGCCATCCGAACAGCAACACCACTGGTGACTTGTTGAGAAATTAAGCTAAATCTTGGATCATCCATTAATTCTGAGCTGATTTCTACCCCTCTATTCACTGGGCCTGGATGTAATATTTTTACGTCTGTGTTACAGTGAGAAATGCGATCGTGGGTCAATCCAAATAATTGATGATATTCCCTGAGACTGGGGAGTAAATAATCCGCCATCCGCTCCTTTTGTAATCTCAAAGTCATCACAAAATCTGCATCCTCTAAAGCAGGAGTCAAATGCCAGTGTAAAAATAATCTATCGTGATAGACAGAAGGCACAGTATCAGCAAAAAGCTGAGGTAATAGAGTAGGAGGAGCGGCCAAATGAACCCTAGCCCCCGAAGCTAACAAACTATTAATATTAGAACGAGCTACCCTCGAATGAAGAATATCTCCCACAATAGCAATTTTTTTGCCCTCTAACAAAGAAATACGAGGATTTTTAGGATCTAACAAACTACACAACGTGAATAAATCTAATAAAGCTTGAGAAGGATGTTGATGTAATCCATCCCCCGCATTAAAAATACTTACACCAGTCTTTAATCTATCCATCTCCTGAGCAATATTTAATGGCACTCCAGAATGACTATGACGGATAACCATAATATTTGCACCCATAGCCAAATAAGTCTTGGCAGTATCCAAAATAGTTTCTCCCTTGGTTAAAGAAGAAGTGCTAGGGGCAAAATTAAGAATGTCTGCCGAGAGTCTTTTCGCCGCTAACTCAAAACTACTACGGGTGCGAGTAGAAGGTTCAAAAAACATATTTGCCACCACCTGGCCCTGTAAAGCAGGAACTTTTTTTGTCCTACTATTCAAAACATCCTTAAAACTAACCGCAGTATTTAAAACCGTGTCATATTCGGTTGGGGTAAAATCTTCTAAAGAGATAACGTGTTTTTTGACCCAATTTGTAGTTGTAGAGCTCATTAATCCTGAAAATATTTACAAACCTAATTCAAGTATCAAACATAACATGAATTTAACAGCTCATATCTTTATATTTAATAAGGAGTCTAAGCTCCTTATTAAAATTTTTTTTTGTAAGACCTAATTACCCATCATTAAACGTTTGGTTTCCGACATACCTGCCTTATTCAGCATTTTTGTTATTTGTATGTTGGCAACAATAATACCGATAGTTTGAATAATAATACTTAGGGAAATAATCTTTAAATTGTAGCTAGAAAAAATTAGGGGAATCGGAGATAAAAAAGTGACTGCTTCTATATCCTGAAAAATTAAACTAATTCCCATAGGACTGACCATCATTAAGATTAATATTCCTGTGGCGATTAGGCTTCTTTTTTCTGTTTTTAAGGTCATTAATAATTGAAAAACAGAACCATACAGAATAACGATTAATATACCAGCAATTAGTCCAACAATGGATTCTATATAGTCTGAATTCGGAAATAAAAATAGGGAGGGTACAATATACAAGTTAACAAATAGAAGGTTAATTGCGATCGCACCTATCGCAGGACTTTTATCACCTAAAATTAAATCTTTGAATAAACTGCGATTTCGGGGAGAATCTTGTTCACGAAATCTCGCCCAATCCCGTAAACTTTGACGAGAAGGAGTTAACCCAGCAATTAACAAAAGAAATAGAATAAGATTTAATCCTTGTATCACCTTCAAATTCATAGAAGAGAAAGAGTGATAATGATTAATAGCCTGTAAAGAAAAACCAAGGTTAAAAACAATAAAACAAAGAGAAATTGCATAACTCTGAGGCTTACTAATTGCCGTAGCCAAAGGATTATCAAAACGTCGTTTAAAACCTTGATATAACCAAAAACTCCAAACACAATAATTGAAGATAATAAAAACCGCACCAAGAAAAGCATTACTTAATAACGTTTGACCATACCAACGTAAATTAGTCAAAGCATCTGCGGATAAATAGCCCACAGTATCAATGGATAAAAACGTTGATTTAACCAAATAGGTTAAAAAAGTTCCGGGATAAAAAAGTAAAAACCAATCTAAAGAAGTTTCAGTAAATACAGGAGCATAGGCTTCAAAAGTAACTCCCATCATCGCAAATAAAAAAAAGAAAATGGCAATAGCCCCCAAAGGTGCTTGAAAATTGCCCCATTGCCCTGTTACTAAACTTAAAACTAAACTAGCACCATAGAAAAATAGGCAACTGGCTCCTAAAACTAGATAAAAGGTGATAATCAGAGGAAAAGAGATATTTGCCGATAATCCTGCCCAGATATGTAGAGGAATAGCTAAAAAACCAAATAAATAGATAAAAATAGGAACACCCAACATTTTACCTAAAAATATATTACTAGCAGATTGAGGACTAAGACGAATAAAGTTAAAAGTACCCTTTCTTTCCTCCTTCATCAAATCAGCCATTAACATATAACTGCCCCCTACCAACAAAGCAAAAATACCGATAATACTCATTGTGGTAAATAAATCTAACCACCACAACTCTTTCATTATTTGTACATTGCCCACAAAATCAATAATACAAGACCGATTAGAAGAATAACCATAAAAACTTTCCCCAGTGCAATAACGGCTTGACATTCCTTGCTCGGAAGCTGGTAAAAGCCCTTCAAAATAAATAAATAATAGTATCTGCCCTAAAATGGATAAAGCAGAAACAACTATTACATTACGAGGTTGTAATCTGCCCTTAATTTCTCGAAATAATTGCGGGTTAAACTCTCCTACACGGTTGATTAAACGGGGATATACTTGAGCAAACATCTTTTGATCTCCTGAAAGATTATCGTCTATCATAATACCCTAAAATATAATTAGGTTTTTTAGACAAAATTATGTAGTTTGGGTGCAAAACTTTACACCCATGGGTAAAAAAAGTTATTCAGACGCACTAGACGAACGACGACG
>PXEJ01000386.1 GCA_003566215.1 Cyanobacteria bacterium T3Sed10_376R1m
AATTTTGTTGACCGTCTAAATTTAGTTTTTCTCTTAAAATGAAATTATCCGCAGACGAGGTATAGTTGGTGGCAAATTTCATCTGTTATTGTAGCTACTTATCTTCTATGCTTGAATTAATGCTCATGTATTCAGACTAAAATATTATGGGAACAAATTGCGGTTGCTCACAGGATGATAAAAATCAAGATCAAGGCAAGGAATTTGATTGGAAAAAAGACTCCATACCAATGGCTATTTCTGGAGTTTTATTTTCTATCGGTTTAGTTTTTTATGATGAGCTTCACGACACCCCTTACTTTGTGGGGGAATATGTGGTTTTACTAACAGCTTATCTTCTCAGTGGCTGGGGTGTTATCACTCGTGCAGGAAAAAATATATTAAAGGGAAGAATATTTGATGAAAACTTCCTGATGACGGTAGCGAGTCTCAGTGCGATCGCCCTTCACAAAATACCAGAAGCAGTGGCAGTAATGTTATTTTATCAAATCGGTGAAACATTTCAAGACTACGCCGTAGGAAAATCGCGCAACTCCATCAAATCTTTATTAGAAATTCGCCCTGATCAAGCTACCCTAAAAACAAATACAGGTATTGAAATAGTCTCCCCAGAAACTGTAAATATAGGAGATATTATCATCATCAAAGCAGGGGAGAAAATACCCCTTGATGGAAAAATCATTAATGGTAACTCTCAAATTGATACCTCCGCCTTAACGGGAGAATCCATCCCTCAAATAGTTAGAGAAGGAGACTTTATTCTAGCAGGTTCCATTAATCAATCAGGCACATTAACGGTCAAAGTCACAAAACCCTTCGCCGAATCTTCCATTGCCAAGATATTGGATTTAGTCGAAAATGCTCAAGGAAAGAAAGCGCAAACCGAAAAATTTATTAGTACGTTTGCCCGATACTATACCCCTGTAGTGGTGTTTTTATCCCTTGGAGTGGCAATTATTCCCCCCCTGATTTTTGGCAGTCAAACCCAGCCACTATGGATTTATCGAGCTTTAATTTTATTGATTATTTCCTGTCCTTGTGGTTTAGTTATTAGTATTCCCTTGGGATATTTCGGGGGTGTGGGTAGTGCGGCGAAAAACGGTATTTTGGTAAAAGGCTCGACTTTCCTAGATGCCTTAACCCAAGTGAAAACCGTTGTTTTTGATAAAACAGGTACTTTGACCAAGGGAAATTTTCGAGTGACGGATATAGTTACTCATAATGGGTTATCAAAAAACCAATTACTGGCACTAACTGCTATGGCTGAATCTCAGTCTAATCATCCCGTGGCTAAGTCCATTGTAGAAGAATATGATCAGATTGTTAATGATATTTCCGTGAGCAACTATCAAGAAATTGCGGGTCATGGTATCATCGCCCAGATAGATAATAAAACAATATTGGTAGGAAGCGATCGCCTTCTCCACCGAGAAAATATCTCCCATCCTCCAGAAGTCTGCACCCTAAAAGGTACAACGGTACATACAGCCATTGATAACGAATATGTCGGTTATATAACCGTAGCAGATCAGTTAAAAGACGATGCCATTATGGCGGTGCAACATTTACAATCCCAAGGCATTGAAGTGGTTGTGCTGACAGGGGATAATCAATTAGTGGCAAACTCCATCGCTCAAAGGTTGGGGATAACTAACTATCAAGCTCAATTATTACCAGAAGATAAAGTCAGTGCTTTAGAGGGGATTTTACACCAAGCCAGTAAACAAAAAACCAAAGTAGCATTTGTCGGGGATGGTATTAATGATGCTCCCGTCATTGCCTTGGCAGATGTGGGTATGGCTATGGGTGCATTAGGTTCCGATGCCGCCATTGAAACCGCCGATGTGGTAATTATGGCAGATATGCCTTCTAAAGTTTCTCAGGCGATCGCCATTGCCAAAAAAACTCGTCAAATAGTCTGGCAAAATATTGGCTTAGCCCTTGGTATTAAAGGATTATTTATCATTTTGGGAGCCATAGGATTAGCAACTCTTTGGGAAGCTATTTTTGCTGATGTGGGAGTTGCCTTAATTGCTATTTTTAACGCAGGAAGAATTATTAAATTTAAAACTTAGTGGAGCTTAAGGTGTGCTGAATAACTGATATTTTATAAAAAAACCCTCTCCATGATGAGAGAGGGTTTACAGAAAAATTAAATAAAGTAATCTTGAAGAGCCTTAACCTGTAAAGGTTCTGACTGTAAAGAGCGAATCGCCTCTACGGTGGCTTTCGCCCCCGCAATGGTAGTAATAATAGGCAACCTATAATCTAGGGCCGAACGGCGAATTTTGCGTCCATCCGTTAAAGATTCTTCCTCGGCGTTAGGGGTATTAATAATGAATTGAATCTGATTATTTTTAATCCAATCTACCACATGGGGACGACCTTCATGGAGTTTCAGGACTAATTCCACATCCTCTAAACCATGCTCAATCAAGGTTTGACGAGTACCTGAAGTAGCCACAATTTTAAATCCTAAAGTGACTAAATCTTTTGCCACAGGAACAATAGCCTCCTTATCTCGATCATTCATGGAGATAAACACAGTACCTGAAGTATGGATGGCTACCCCTGCACCTATTTCCGCTTTGGCAAAGGCTTTACCAAAATCGCTATCTATCCCCATTACTTCCCCTGTACTACGCATTTCAGGACCGAGTAAAGTATCTGTACCCACAAATTTATTGAAGGGTAATACAGCTTCTTTAACGGCAACGTGTTTAGGAATTATTTCCTCTGTTGCACCCAATTCTGCTAGGGTTTTACCAGACATGACTAAAGACGCAATTTTTGCTAATGGTCTGCCCGTCGCTTTTGAAACATAAGGCACGGTACGGGATGCCCGGGGATTAGCTTCTAAAATATAAGCGGTTTCTCCCTGTACGGCATATTGAATATTCATTAAGCCGACTACTTTGAGAGATTTAGCTAGTTTTACTGTCCAATCTCTGAGGGTGTTTACCACCGATTCGGTAAGGGTTGTATAAGGAATGGAACAGGCGGAGTCTCCTGAATGTACCCCTGCTTCTTCGATGTGTTCCATAATGCCCCCGATAACTACTTGCCCTGTCATGTCGCAGATAGCATCTACGTCAACTTCGATCGCATTTTGCAAGAATTTATCAATTAAGATGGGGTGATCAGGTTCAATGTCCACCGCATACTTCATGTATTGTTCAAGTTCTGTAACATTATAAACAACACGCATACCACGACCCCCAAGAACATAGGAGGGACGCACCACTACGGGATAGCTAATTCTTTCGGCAACTATCAGGGCTTCTTGGAAACTTCGGGCAATGCCGTTAGGGGGTTGTTTGATGGCTAAGTCATCGAGAATGGCTTCAAATTTTTCCCTGTCTTCGGCGATGTCGATGGAGTCGGGGGAAGTTCCCCAAATTTTGGTTTGTACGGGTACATCTGGACTAGCTAAGTATTCCTTAAGGGGTACCGCAAGTTTGAGGGGGGTTTGACCACCAAATTGAATAATTACTCCTTCGGGGTTTTCTGTTTCAATAATATTTAAAACATCTTCTTTGGTGAGAGGCTCAAAGTAAAGGCGATCGCTTGTATCATAGTCCGTGGAAACGGTTTCGGGGTTGGAGTTAACCATGATAGTTTCAAACCCAGCGTCTTGAAGGGAGAAGGAGGCATGACAACAACAGTAATCAAATTCTATGCCCTGCCCGATGCGGTTAGGGCCTCCTCCCAAAATCATCACCTTACGATTTTTAGTGACGTTATTTTCGCTTTTCCCTGACTCGTAGGTGGAGTAATAGTAGGGTGTAAAGGCTTCAAATTCAGCGGCACAGGTATCTACAAGTTTATAAACAGGTAAGACACCCAAAGATTTACGATAGGCTCTTACTTCATCCTCTTTGGTTTTGGTGGCAAAGGCGATTTGGCGATCGCTAAATCCTTGTTTTTTGATTTCTAACATCTCTTCTTTCGTTAATTTACGAAGAGGAGTACGTTTAAGATATTTTTCAATCTCAACAATATCTTCCATTTTATCCAAGAACCAAGGGTCGATCGCACTTAACTCGTGTATTTCTTCTACGGTCATTCCTAGCTTAAAACCATGATATACGCTGAAGATGCGATCGGGAGTAGGAGTTCGTAAATGGGAGCTAATTTGTGAAAGGGTAGGTAAAGTCTCATTTTTATCAC
>PXEJ01000391.1 GCA_003566215.1 Cyanobacteria bacterium T3Sed10_376R1m
AAAATTGAATCTAAATCAGCTAACAATTGACGTAATTTCATACAATCTCATCCCTCACATAAACTATAAAAGATTTTTTCTATTATGTTATAGCAATTTCTCTTAAAATTAAGGGAGATGATTTATATTAAAAGAAAATTTAGCCTACTTTTATGTTGGTAAAGCAAAGGATGTAGTACAGATTAATGGCAGTAATTTTTGTGAAGAAAAATCCAAAAATGAACCCCAGTCTTTAAGCCTTGAAGAAGAAATTAAACTAAAAATCGCCGCCAAATTGATCAAAGAAGGGTTAGGGGTTGAACAAGTTGCTAGAGCTTTAAATTTTCCGTTAAATTTACTAAAAGAGGAAATAAAAAAATCGGAATAATATTTAACCTAAATACCTAATTTAAAGCTTTGGGTGTCTGTACCTAATCTGATCGTAATGTCTGATTGTAGATTTCCCGTCGAAGAGGCTTCCAACCTCTCGATCATCTGTACCATTTTCAATCACAATATTTACTTGATTCAAATTTTTTTGTCTAGACCCTTGAGAAGACTCCTTAGCCATATATTGTTGCATAACCTCATTTTTTTCATCCTCAGAGATTAACCAATAACTAAGGCGAAATTCTTGGGGTCTGCTAGGTCTTCCGGGTACCATTACCATCTTCACATCCTCAGACTTCAATCCGATGCCAAATGATGCCAAAGAAAATAACTCCTTATTAGTTAAATCCGTATCGACATTATTTTCAATAACCTTCAACAGATTAGGGATTTTAAAAATCATCTGGGGAGAGTTCAGCTTTTGACGCAACCCTTGTAAAAGAACTTGTTGTCTTTGAACCCTACCAATATCCCCTAAATTATCCCCTCTCCAGCGAACAAATTGTTCTGCCTGGTCTCCATTTAAAGTCTGTTGTCCTTGCTTGAGATCAATAAATAAACCTTGGGTATGGTCAGTATATTGCATATCTACAGGTACATAAACATCCACACCTCCCACCGCATCCACCAATTCTCGAAAGGCATCGGTAGTTAGTCGCACATATTTATCAATGGGAACATTATTAAAATTATTTTGTAATACTTTTTTAGTAAAATCAACACCACCAATGGCGTTAGCACTATTAATTTTGTCATAGTTGCCATTGGGAAAACGTACCCGACTATCCCGAGGGATAGATAACATTCTCAAAGTGCTATCCGTAGGTTCAAATCTCACTAACAACATCGTATCACTACGACTATTAAACCTTTGGGGGGAATTACTATCTGCGTTAGGTTCTAAGTCAATTCCCATGACCAAAATATTAACAGAGCTATCTAAATTTTGTTGAAATAAAGAACCTATACCAAAATCTTTTACCCCAATAATTCTTTGTGTAATATCATTTAAGTCGATAGGTAAGGGGCTTTTAAGGGCGATCGTAATTCCTACCATACCAGAAATAGCCGCCGTCAAAGTTAAACTACCACCCCACACAAAACCCCTTAAAAACGCAGACTTTTTATTTTTTTTCATTACAGGAGCAGACTTTCTTTTCAATTTGATGGAATGGTATGTTGAGCTATTATTTAATTTCACTGTATATTAGAGCGGTGATGGCAATATAAAAAAGCACCTAATCTTTAGTTTTAGGATTCTCAAGATTATAGCGAAATTCTATCAAAATCTAATGACTTTAGCAAATTATAAACCAGTCCAGAAAACCGTAATCTATGTTAATTAATTTTGAATTATCATGGAAGTTAGTTATTACACTAAAAAAAGTTTTGAAGGACACATAAAATGATTACCATACGCCCATCGCAAGAAAGGGGAACTGCAAAAATAGACTGGCTTGACAGTAAACATACCTTTTCCTTCGGTAGCTATTATGACCCTAAGTATCAAGGTTTTGGTCATCTTTTAGTTATCAATGAAGATAAAATTGCACCGGGTAAAGGATTTGCAACCCATGGACACCAGGACATGGAGATTGTTACCTATGTTATTGATGGAGAATTGGAACACAAAGATAGTATTGGTAATGGTGAAACAATCTCTAGGGGAGAAGTTCAGAGGATGAGTGCTGGTACAGGTATTCGTCATAGTGAATTTAATCATTCCAATCAAAATTCTGTCCATTTATTACAAATATGGATTGTACCCCACACACGAAATTTAAAGCCTAGTTATGAACAGAAAATATTTTCTGATTCAGAAAAACAAGGTAAGCTTTGTTTATTGGTATCCCCTGAAGGTAAAGATAATTCTCTAAAAATTCATCAAAACGTTAGTATTTGGTCATCCATTATTAGTGAAAATGATACCATTGAGCATTTGTTCGGTAAGGATGATTATGGTTGGGTTCAGTTAGTTAATGGAGAAATTACCATTAATAATCAGACTGTTAAGGCGGGGGATGGCGTAGCCATCAAAGATGAGCAATTCTTAAATATTAAGGGTCATCAAAAAAACAGTGAATTTTTACTTTTTCACTTTGTTTGTTAATGTCTTTTGTATTTTTTAGCAAACCCTAATTGTCAATGATTTCCCGTGCGGATTCGACAAACTGAGAAACCCTAGTCGGATCAATGGTTTCGTTAATATCACCCTTTCTTTTCAATGAACTAGCCACAATTACTCCGTCGGCATAGGTCATTAATTTACCTATATTGTCAATATCTGCACCACTGCCAATTAAAATAGGAGTATCATTAGCTGCTTTTTTGGCAAATTCTAAATCGTCTATATTTGGGGGAAATCCTGTGGCCCAACCTGATAAAATAACCGCATCAGCTAAACCTCTTTGAATGGTGTCTTGTACTGTGGTGGTGAGATTAGGAGTTCCCAGAGGCTGGGCGTGTTTTACTAATACATCGGCAAATATGGCTATATCCTGCCCCAATTCTCGCCGATAGCGTTGAATTTCGTGAGCATTACCTTCAATTATTCCTTGATCCGTTGCCATTACCCCTGTATAGACATTGACCCTAATAAATTTTGCTCCTACGCAAGATGCGATCGCAAGTCCTGTAATAGCGTCATTGCGTAAAATATTCAAACCGATGGGTAACATAACCAGGTTCATAATGCGATCGACTACCAATGTCATAGCACTGACTACAGCAGGATCAACTCTATCCTTAGTAAAAGGAGCATCAAAAAAATTTTCAATAATAATACCATCAACACCTCCGGCGGCTAGGGCGGTGGCTTCTTGCTCTGCCCTTTCCATCACAGCTTGTAAATCACCCCCCCAACGGGCAGAAGTAGGTAAAGGTAATAGGTGAACTACCCCGATAATAGGATTTTTTTTCCCAAATATTTTTTCAGTTATCATAAAAATTTAATATATAGTCTATCCTTCTGAGCCGAAGTTGAGTTAGATTAATTTATCTTCTTAGCAAGTTCTTATTTTAATGGTGCGTGGTAACTTAGCCAAATATTTCTTAACTCATGTCCAGACAAAAAATATTAAAAATGCTTATGACTTCAATTCTTAAAACCATGGCTCTATTTTCCCGTTAGCTTAACCGCCCCAATGCCACCAAAATAAAGGGCTAAAACAGCACCACCCAAGAGAGACTGGGTCAATGGATCGGTAGATGGAGTAATGACAGCACCCAAGATAGCCGCACCGAGTACTACAATCCGCCATCCTGACAGCATTTGTTTGGAAGAGACAATATTTAAGTTCCCTAAGAGTAATTGAATAACAGGAATTTGAAAGGTGATACCCGTACAAAACATTAACAGTAGAACAAATTTGAAATATTTATCAATAGACCATAATTGTTCAACCACATCTCCCCCATAACTAATAAAGAAATTAAGGGCAGCGGGAATTAATAAAAAATAAGCAAAGGCAAGTCCTGCAAAAAAAAGGATGCTTGAACCAAAGACAACTGGGGCAAGGAGTTTTCTTTCTTTACGAGTCAACCCCGGCACAACAAATTGTACAATCTGATACAGAATCATCGGACTAGCTAATAAAATTCCTGTATAACCTGCCACTTGAAAGGAGACAAAGAAAAATTCTCCGGGAGCTAGTTGTAAAAATTTGACCCCTTGAGCTGGAATTTCTAACCATGCCACAATGGGGCGAACAAAGAAGAAACAGGCGATCGCACTTACTAAAACAGAAATAAAACTGACAAATAAACGT
>PXEJ01000026.1 GCA_003566215.1 Cyanobacteria bacterium T3Sed10_376R1m
CCTACCATACTGAGGGCATCGGCACGGTTGGCGGTGGCGGTAATGTCTAAAATGACATCATCTAAGCCCAGAAGGGGGCGCACGTCTTGCCCCACGGTTAACTCTCCTTCGAGGATTTTTATACCTTCGCTTTCTTTGCTTAAGCCTAATTCGGCAAGGGAACAAACCATGCCTTTACTTTCTATGCCTCTGAGTTTGGCTGGTTTTATTTTTAAGTCAACTTTGGGTAAATAACTACCGAGGGTAGCAATGGGTACATATATATCTTTTTTGATGTTAGGCGCACCGCAGACAATTTGGGATAAGGATTCTTCGCCGATGTCCACTTGACATAAACTTAGTTTATCAGCGTTGGGGTGGCGATCGCACTCCACCACCTTACCAACTACCACCCCATCAGCCCAAGTTCTTCTATCTTCAATATCTTCTACCTCAAACCCTGCAATAGTTAAAGTTTGGGCTAATTCTTCGGCGGAAATATTAATATTAACTAATTCTTGTAACCACTTAAAAGAGATACGCATTGCTTAAATATAAAACTTATTGTAATAACCTAATCTCTTATTATTAACTAACTTCCGCTCTGAGTAAACAAGATTAATGATTTGCACCAAAAATAAACAAAAAAAGGGGTGTTTAAACCCCTTCAATCAAGTTATTGAGAAATCAAAACTTTGACGAAAACTTATTCAACTCCCGTAGAAGCTAATTCTTCATCCCCATTAGTTTCTTCAACTTCTTGAGACTCAGTATTTTCTAAAACAGTATCCGCATCCGCAGAAACTTCCTCCACAGATTCAGTAGTTTCAGTTTCCAGAATTTCTTCTTGAGCATCATCAGGAGCTAATAATTTCTGACGATATAACTCAGCCATTTCATCAGCTTTTTCAAAAACCAAATCACGATTTTTGAGCATATCACCCGGTTCAGGTTCTAACTGCTTAGTAGAAAGGGAAATACGTCCTCTTTCTGCATCCAAATCAATGATCATAACTTTTAATTCGTCATTAACATTAAAGACACTGTGAGGAGTATCAATATGATCATGGGAAATTTCCGAGATGTGCAATAAACCACTTACGCCACCGATGTCGATAAACGCACCATAAGGTTTAATACCACGAACAGAACCAATTACCACTTGAGCCACTTCCAAACCATTCATCTTACGCTCAACCAAAGCACGACGATGACTTAAGACAAGACGATTACGTTCCTCATCAACTTCTAAAAATTTTAAAGGTAAATCTTGACCAAGTAAATCTTCCTTAGCATCTTTCGCACTAATATGAGAACCGGGTATAAAACCCCTCAAACCCTCTACTCTGACTAATGCACCACCTCTATTAGTAGCAAATACATTGGAGTAAACAGTAGCGTCTTCTTGTTGCAGTTGACGGACTCTTTCCCATGCTCGCATATATTCAATACGGCGAATAGACAAAGTTAACTGTCCATCTTCATTTTCATCGGTAAGGATAAAAAATTCTCTGGTTTCGTTAGGTTGTAAAACCTCGTCAGGATTATCTACTCGGTTAATGGAAAGTTCTTGAACAGGAATATAAGCAGCAGTTTTTGCTCCAATGTCAATTAATGCTCCTCTTTGCTCCATACTAAAAACAGTTCCAGCAACTACGTCACCGGGACTGAAGTGATAATCATACTGATCTAAAAGAGCGGCAAAATCTTCATGGGTAAAACCAACATCAATTTTTGCGGTTTCTGTTTGACTGACCATAGGCATTTTTTCAAAGGTTTTCAATTTACTTACTTTTTTTGCTAATTACAAATACTTTCCAATAACTCATAAACTTTTATAAAGGTATGGAAAAGATAAACATAGAGATTAATTTAAAATTTAATACTTCTATTAATATTGAGACAGTATTAGGTAAACGTTCAGTCTCCGTAAAGAAACTTCCTATTTTTTCACCCTTCATACCATAGGATTTTTATTAATCCCCAAGACAACAAGCCCAATTATCTAGGATAGCACCAAAAACGATTTATTTTTCGATCTACGCCATATTATACCAAAAATCTCCCCATCAGAAATATAGTTAAGCCTTTTTAACTTTTGTAGAGTTTTATAGCGGTCACTGAGTTCTATAATAACAATGCAAGATTCGGCGAAAAACACCAGAGCAAGACAACCAACAGTAAAAATGACCACAGACTATAAAGACCCTTTGAAGGATGGATACAGTAGAGTAGAACTTATTGATTCTATGGGGAATGACCTTAGCATTGTAAATGATGCGAGGGCCTCCTTTGAAAAAACATCATCAAAATTAGATGACAAAGACATTAATCTAATTAAATATCTAATTAAGCATAATCATACAAGTCCTTTTCGAGGAGTTATTTTTAAGTTTAAGATCAAAGCCCCTTTATATATTTGTCGCCAGTGGTGGAAACACGTAATTGCGAGTAATCATAATGACGAACAATTAGGATGGAATGAAAAAAGCTTTCGCTATGTTTCTATTGATGATAGTAATGAGTTTTATATTCCTCAAGTTTTCCGAAAGCAGTCTAAAAATAATAAACAGGCAACAATCGGAAGTTTAGATATATCGGACAATAATTTAGCTATTTCTATTTATAAAAAACAATGTGAAGAAAGTTATCAAGCCTATTCTCAATTGTTGGCACTAGGAGTAGGTAGAGAACAAGCAAGAGGGGTTTTAGTTCCTTCTGTATATACTTCATGGGTATGGACAGTTTCTCTACAGGCACTGCTACACTTCATTGATTTACGTCGTGGAGATGGTGCGCAATCAGAAATAGGAGCTTATGCCCAGACTATCGTTGAACTGATTAGCCCCATAGTATCCAATGCCGTAGAAGCATGGTCTTCAGCTAAATAATAAACACAAAAAAACTCAGTTGAGCTTTAGTTCTTCTGAGTTTCTTACGATTATGGCGGGAGGCGGATTTGAACCACCGACCTTCGGGTTATGAGCCCGACGAGCTACCTGGCTGCTCTATCCCGCATCACTCTTACGAGTATAACGCATTATTCTTGATCTGACAAGTTTTTCTTTGAATTAGGTGTTGTTAAAAATAGCGATTAGGGTAAAGACTTGGCGGCGGCGTTGACTAATTCCGAAGCGACACGGGTGGAGTAGGGTTTTATTAGCCACCAAATGAGGGGTGATAGCCAACCTCTGAGGGTAATGGAGTAGGCGATATAACTACCGCATAGGGTGGACTCCATTTGATAAGTAATTCTTTGTTCTATGCCGGGGATGGCTAATAAGCGAATACTTAATAGTTCTCTTGGGCGGACATTCTCGACAAATACTCGAATAGGAATGGGGGTTAAACGAGTTACTACTCCAAAAATCAATCCTGGTTTAGGGATTAATCCTTGGGGTAATTTTGTTTTCACGAATAGAGGATGCCAGGACATATCCGCAAGATTTATGAGGCGATGCCAAACTACATCAACGGGAACGGTGGTTGCCACCCGATAAGTTTTATAGAGGGAACATTGACATAATAGTTTTCCTCCGTCTGCAAGTAGTTTTAGGGACAAGTTAAAGATCATAATGTTAGCTATTTATTGATAATTGATAATTGATAATGAATTAACTTTTGCTTAAGTGCCTTTATCTGCTAACTTTTTCAATTATCCTCGTGTTGTTAATGACAGAATATTAAGATCTGCAAATTTTTGTAGTCCAGTGGGCGTTTAAGGTTTAGATTGATAGATTGTAAGTTATTTTTCCGCAATCTTTTTATGAATATAGCCGCTAAAGAAACTACTAACCCCATTAATTCTACTTCTTTTCCTCCCGAAGATGCAAAAAGTAGAGTTAGTCATTTTATGCAGTCGATACAGGATGAAATTTGTCAAGGTTTAGAAGCCTTCGACGGTAAGGGCAAGTTTAAGGAGGATAGTTGGGAAAGGGAAGAAGGGGGCGGTGGTAGGTCACGGGTGATGACGGATGGGGATGTTTTTGAGCAGGGGGGAGTTAATTTTTCTGAGGTATGGGGTGATAATCTTCCCCCTAGTATTCTTAAGCAACGTCCTGAGGCGGAGGGACATCGTTTTTATGCCACTGGTACTTCGATGGTATTACACCCTAAAAATCCTTACATTCCCACGGTACACCTAAATTATCGTTA
>PXEJ01000102.1 GCA_003566215.1 Cyanobacteria bacterium T3Sed10_376R1m
AATCACGAAGACGATACTGGATACGTTTTTTTCCGTAGCCTTGATTTTCGGCAAAGTTGATAATGGCATTTTTGCCTTTGGTGGAGTGCATCCCCGTAAAGCTACCAGAGTTAATCATGGTACCTGCTTCGGTGTAGGCTTCTAATAGACATACATCACCGTTATCTGCATCATCAGGCAAAATTACTACTTTGACGGGCAAGTTATTTTCTTTGGCAAATTTGAAGTCCCTGACATCGTGGGCCGGTACGCCCATTACTGCCCCTGTACCATATTCATATAATACATAGTTGGCGATTAAAATGGGTATATCTTCCCCTGTAAAGGGATTTATTGCCATGCCCCCGGTGAATACTCCTTTTTTGGGTTTGTCGTCGGCGGTGCGATCGATTTCACTTTCGGTGCTAACTTCTTGAATAAAGGCTTCTACGGCTTCTTTTCTTTCGGGGGTAGTAACTACTTGGGTTAAGGGATGCTCTGGGGCTAAGACTAGATAGGTAACGCCATAAACGGTGTCGGGGCGGGGGGTAAAGACGGCAATTTTGTCGGCGCTGATTTGATTATCTTTATCGATGACGGGAAATTCTAGGTAAGCCCCCACGGATTTACCGATCCAGTTTTCTTGCATGGTTTTTACTCTTTCGGGCCATCCCTCTAGTTGGGATAAGTCTTGTAAAAGTTGTTCGGCATATTCGGTAATTTTAAAAAACCATTGTCTCAATAGTTTCCTTTCTACCTTCGCCCCACTACGCCAAGAGTAACCGTCTCCGTCCACTTGCTCGTTGGCTAAAACTGTTTGATCGATTGGATCCCAGTTTACGGCAGCTTCTTTTTGATATGCTAATCCTGCTTGGTAAAATTGGAGGAATAACCATTGTGTCCATTTGTAATACTCTGGGGAACAGGTGGCAACTTCTCTATCCCAGTCGATGGATAGTCCTAGTTGTTGAAGTTGCGATCGCATTTGGTCTATATTTTGATAAGTCCAAGTAGCAGGAGGAATCCCCCTATCAATGGCAGCATTTTCGGCGGGTAAACCAAAGGCATCCCAGCCCATAGGGTGCAATACTCGATGCCCTTTCATCCTTTGAAAACGGGCAATTACATCGGTGATAACATAGTTGCGCACATGGCCCATGTGTAACTTCCCGGAAGGGTAGGGAAACATGGAAAGGGCATAAAATTTTGGTTTATGGTTTTTTTCTTCTGTTTTATATAGTTCGTTTTTTGTCCATTGCTGTTGCCATTTATTTTCAATGACATTGGCTTCATAGGGAGATTGCATAAAATAATCTGTGTAAATATCTATAATTATTTAATTTAGTCAATCTTCTATTTTAAACTAAAGGGTTAAGGATAAAACTTGATCTGTTTATGGCGATCGCCATATCTAAATTCTGATGGGTAATTTCTCTGCCATTTCTAAATTAAAATAACTGTACCCTAAGCTATTTCCTTTTATAACCTGAAAAGGGGATTTTTTTTCTCCTAAATGATCTAAGACTAAACTAGCTAACTCAAAATCCTGATTTTTACTATAATCATTGACTGTAACAACGGTTTTTAAATTAGCATTGGTTGCCGCTACTAACCCTTGATTTGTGTCTTCAATGACTATACATTCCTCCGGAGATAACTGTAATTTTTCTAGGGCTAATAGATAAATATCCGGTGCTGGTTTTTTCTTCTTCACCATATCCCCCGCCACAATTACTTCAAACCAAGAAGCCATATCCTGACTAAAACTACTATCTAGTAAGGCTTTAACATTTTCTACTGATGCTGTAGATGCGATCGCACCTCGCACACCTTTTTCCCGTGCCTCCAAAATTAACCTTTTCACTCCTATTCTCAAAGGAATTTGATTTTCCTTTAATATTTGGGCATAAAACTGGCTTTTAAGGCGATGTACACTAACAATAAAACGATCAAATTCACTCCCCTGAAAATTTGAAACAGAAACATTAACTAGCTCGAGACTGTGACGATACCGATGGGGATACAAAAGTAAATCTGAGCAATAGGTGAAAATATAATGCCTTAAACGCTCTTTTCCACCCCCAATCTCCAACAACTGCCCATAAAAATCAATATCCCAATGCCAGTCTAATCCTAAACCCTCAAAAGCTAAATTAAACGCAACTCGATGTCCGTCTCTTTCGGTTTGCGCCAATGTACCATCCACATCAAAAATTAACGCCCTAACCATCAATAATATACTCCAAACAACAACCATCAAATATTATCTTGAAATGTAAGGACTTGATACCGGCAATGTTAATTATGAAAGAATTATGATAATATCATTATGGCAAATATGAAAATAATATGAAAATGTTATTAACATCAAATAAATTAAAATTAATCACATTCTTAGTAATCATCATTAGTGGTTGTGGTGAAAATACAATCAATAATCAATCATCCTTAGATAAACCAAATGTAGTCAGTAGTACAACCATTATCGGTAACTTAACCGAAGAAATTGGAGGGGAAGAGATAAATCACACCGTTATTTTACAACCGGGAGTTGACCCTCATGTATATGAGCCTGTACCACAGGATAATATAACTCTCGAAAATGCTGATTTTATTATTTATAATGGTCATAATCTTGAACCTAGTATTATCAGATTAATCAATTCTTCTGGCATTCGAGCCGAAAAATTTCCCGCCGCTGAATTAATAATTCCCCTTAATATTGATGATGGGGAAACTATTGAACCTGACCCCCATGTGTGGGGTGACGTACAAAATGTTATTGTTATGGTTGAAGGTATTAGGGATCAGTTAATTAACCTCAAGCCCGAGGGAGAAGAAATTTTTGTTGAAAATGCCACTAATTTAATTAATGAACTAGAGGAGTTAGATAGTTGGATTAAGGAAGAAATAGCCACCATTCCATCATCCCAAAGACTATTAATTACTACCCATGATGCTTTTCAATATTATGGGAATGCTTACGGTTTAGAAATTCCGGGAACTTTAATAGGCATTAGTACAGAGGAACAACCAAGTGCCCAAACCGTGCGTAACTTAGTGGAAACTATTAAGGAAAGGGAAATTAAGGCTATTTTCACGGAAACGACTATTAATCCAGCTTTAATTGAAACAGTGGCACAAGAAGCTGGGGTGGAGGTTGCCCCCGATGAGTTATATTCTGATTCTCTTGATGTTCGGGGTACAGAAGCAGAAACCTATGTTGGTATGATGAGGTTTAATACTAGAACGATTGTTAATGCTCTACGATAAAGATTAAGAGATTTTATTTGATTTTTAATCAATAGCCTCTAATACCAATTTCAAAAATAAATGCTATGGTCTAAAATGAATAAGTTCCCCAAAATTGGGGGATTTAGGGGTAAAAAATCAATATTATATGTAGTAAACATTTCAGTATTTCATATAAGCTTGAGAGAGGAAAATTTTTAGTTATCAATAATAGTTCCTAGAAAAATGGTAAAAATAGTTAAAAAAAATTTTTATGGCAAGAGATATTTACTTTGTGCCGGTGTTCAAACAGTTTTAGCATCTGCTCGGCTGTGCGTTATTTCACCAGCATTTATTCTTATCTTTGCGCATTAATAAATCTATCCTTTATGATATTATTACACAAGCAAGTTTAACCTTAGGATCAGCGAGAGGAGAAGTAAATGATGTTCCGGGAAATGCGGAGGAAAAAGCAGTTGCTCTCACAAAAAGAAACCGAGTCTATCTTGAGTAGAGGTAAAACCGGGGTGATCGGTATTTGCGACAGCAGCGATTATCCGTACACCGTACCTTTAAATTACGCTTACAAGGAGAACAAGATCTATTTCCACTGCGCACCAGAAGGGCAAAAAACAGACGGGATCAAAAAGAACAACCGGGTTTCTTTTACGGTTATCGACAAAGATGAGATTGCTGAAGAACTTTTTACCACCCTCTACCGCAGTGTGATCGCCTTTGGCAAAGCAAGATTAGTTACTGATGAAAACGAAAAAATAAAAGCTCTCCAGTGGTTGATTGAAAAGTATACCCCCAACCATATCAGGGAGGGACAAGAAGAGATCGAAGACAAGCTCCACAGGACCGGCATCGTTGAAATTGAAATCGAGCACATGACTGGTAAAGCCGCCAAAGAAGTG
>PXEJ01000246.1 GCA_003566215.1 Cyanobacteria bacterium T3Sed10_376R1m
AATCATCAAAAGTTAAAGTTCAAGTATCATAATAACTCAGATAATTATTACTAACATGGTTGCTAAAATCTTAGACGGTAAAAGTTTAGCCCAGAAAATTCAGCTAGAGCTACAAAGCCAGATACATCAACAAATCCCACAAAAAAAAAGACCTCCCGGATTAGCCGTTTTAATGGTGGGGGATAACCCAGCTAGTGCAGTTTATGTCCGTAATAAAGAAAAATCTTGCCAAAAAATTGGTATGGTTTCCTTTAGTCGTCATTTTCCTGCCAATGCAACTCAAGAAGAATTAGAAAATGCCATTAATGAGTTAAATAACGATGATAGAGTAGATGGTATTTTGGTGCAACTGCCCCTACCCCCTCATCTTGACTCAGTGGGATTATTACTCAAGATTTTACCAGAAAAAGATGCTGATGGACTTCATCCTTACAATTTAGGAAAATTAGTCCGAGGAGAAATGGGTTTAAGAAGTTGTACCCCCGCCGGAGTTATGGAAATACTCAAAGAATACAACATCGACATTGCAGGGAAAAAAGCTGTAGTTGTGGGTAGAAGTATCCTTGTGGGTAAACCCATCGCTTTGATGTTACTAGAAAAAAATGCCACTGTCACCATTGCCCATTCTCGCACCAAAGACTTAGCTCAAATAACCCGTCAAGCCGATATTTTAATTGCGGCGGTGGGTAAACCAGAAATGATTTCCGCCGAAATGGTAAAACCTTCTGCAGTAGTTATTGATGTTGGGATTAATCGCATAGAAGCAGAAAATGGTAAAGGCAAATTAGTTGGAGACGTTGCCTATGAGGAAGTTCAAGATATTGCCTCTTATATTACCCCAGTACCGGGAGGAGTCGGTCCAATGACCGTTGCAATGTTATTACAAAATACTTATCTTAGCTATTTATCTTGTTAACTTTTTTAGGGGTGGCATCAACTAAAAAAAGGAGTATTGAGCCTCGCCCTAATAGGGCGAAAAATGTTAAATTAGCTTTAAAATTCATCCCTGAAATCCTCTTTTTATGGCACAAAAAAAATAGAATAAATTCGCTGAAATAGGAAACGGCTGTATTCTCAACCATTCATCTTAGTTTCAAAAAGTACATAAAACCCACACCGTGATATAATCTGTTAAAATAAGGTGGAATACCAAAGTGCGTACCTTTAAAAATGAAGAGTAAATAGGGGAAAGTTTATTAACTCGAGTATAGACTAGACCTAACTCTCTCAATCAATAAAAAAGAGTTCATATCAAAGATTTCTTTTTATTGGACTTATTGGACAGTTTCCGCCTAAAGAAATAATCTTTTTATCACTGTACTATATTCTTAGCCTTTGTCAAAAAAAGTTTTGAACTGATAATTTAACCTAGCTGTTTTTATATGATTACGTAAATTTCAATATGTTAAATAAGTACTTTAAGCCAAAAAATAAACATTATCAATCAAAAAAAAATTGTTAGTGGTCAATTGTTTAATTATTAAAGTTGATTAAATTAAAAAGAAAGAGGTATTAAATATCTCTTTAATCAATCAGCAAAAGTGATATAAGTAATTATACTTAAAAATTAGTAGAAAATGTCACTAAAGTCGAATCATATCTTTTATAAAGGTATTGATAATTCATACAGGTTTCAAGGGATATGGAAATAAATCAATTTTTGAGTGGCCACATGAAAGATAGTGGTACGGTTAAGAAAAGTTATGAACTGAGAGTTTTTCAGCTAGTCTGAAATAAACTGTACTTAGTTGATAAAAAATAAAAAAGGAACAATTGCATAATAGAATTTAAAATAAATATTTTCAAGATTAATTTTCGTAGTTTTTATGTTAAGAAATAAAGCATAATACTAAATATTAATTTATTTAATTAAACATAATTAACATCCGTTTACTGAAACAATATTATTGCCTATTGTTTTCTTAAAAAGATTACTTACTACCTCATAAGTAAAGTATCATAACAATACTTTTTAAGTAAAAATTCTTATACCAAAAAAGCTAAAAAATGTGATTTTTTTTTAAACATATCCTATGTCCAACAAAAAAGTTACCCGCCATATATTTTTAATAATTTTCGAGGAATATTGAATGTCAAAACAAATAATCATTGCAGAAAAAAATCATATTGCCGCCGTATTTTCAGAAAATCAAATTCAAGAATTAGTTGTCGCTACGGGAAATCAACAGGTAGGAGATATTTATTTAGGTACGGTTGAAAATGTTATTTCAGGAATAGATGCGGCTTTTGTGAATATTGGCGATGCGGAAAAAAATGGCTTTATTCATGTGACAGACTTAGGACCTTTACGGTTAAGAAAAAATGCAGGAACTATCACAGAATTATTAAGCCCCCATCAACAGGTTTTGGTTCAGGTAATGAAAGAACCGACTGGAACAAAAGGACCTCGTTTGACAGGGAATATTAGTTTACCGGGGCGTTATTTAGTGTTGATGCCTTATGGTAAAGGAGTTAGTTTGTCTCGGAGAATTAAGAATGAAGGAGAAAGAAACCGCTTAAGGGCTTTATCTATTCTGTCTAAACCTGCGGGGATGGGTTTATTGGTTCGTACGGAGGCAGAAGGAAAAGAAGAAGAAACGATTATCGAGGATTTAGATTTTTTACAGAAGCAATGGGATAAGATTCAACAAGAATCAAATACAGTAAAGGCTCCTGCTTTGTTAAATCGAGATGATGATTTCGTTCAGAGGGTTTTGCGGGATATGTACAATGATGAGGTAAATCGCATTGTTGTTGATTCGGAATATAGTGTTAAGCGAGTTAAGAAACAACTTAATGATTGGAGTGCTGATCGTCATCCTAAAGGGGTAGTTATTGAGTGTCATCAGGGTTATATACCGATTTTAGATTATTTTCGAGTTAATGCGGCGATTAAGGAGGCTTTGAAACCTCGAGTTGATTTACCTTCGGGGGGTTACATTATCATTGAACCAACGGAGGCTTTAACGGTTATTGATGTTAACTCTGGTTCTTTTACTAACTCAGCTACCTCACAAGAAACTGTTTGTTGGACAAATACGGAGGCGGCGACGGAAATTGCGAGACAGTTAAAGCTACGAAATATTGGTGGGGTAATTATTGTCGATTTTATCGATATGGATTCTCGTCAAGATAAGTTGAAGTTGTTAGAACATTTTACGAGGGTGTTGAAGTCGGATAAGGCGGCTCCACAAATTGCTCAGTTGTCGGAGTTGGGTTTGGTGGAGTTGACGAGGAAGCGTCAGGGCAAAAATTTGTATGAGTTATTTGGTCAAACTTGTGCCCATTGTGGGGGTTTGGGTTTAATGGCTCATTTGCCTGGCCATCAGGAAATTGAGAGTGTGACTAATTATAGTCAACCAATTCTTAATAAGACTTTTGAGAAGCCTAATATTGATGATAAACCGATTATTGTGGGGGAAGATTTTGCTAATTTAGAGGATGATCAAGATTTAAGTAATAGTTCTAGCCACAAGGATAGGGATAAAGAGAAGGATAATGACGGTGAAAATGGTCGCCGTCGTCGCCGTCGTCGTATTGAGGTTGGGGTTAATAAGGATGAACCTGTTTTAAGTAATGGGAATGGTAATTCTGGCGTTGTGACGGAGGTTAAGGAGTCGGAGTCTAAGCCTGAACGTAAGGAGCGTAGTTATTTGCCTCGAGTTTCTCGACGTGATGAGACGAAGTTGGAGAAGGTTGTGGTGTATATGACGGAGGCGGAGCAGGATATTTATGCCATGATGGGTGTCTCTCCTTTGTTGCATTTGGATAAGGAAATTAAAGATCCTAAATCGGTGATGATTTATGTTGAGTGTCCGAAGGAGGGGGAAGAGGATAATTCTTCGGTACAAGAACAAAAGTCTGATATTTCTGAGGATAATGAGGTGGTTTTTGCTTCTGGAGATAATGATGTTTCTTCTGATGGTGAGGAGTCTTTGAAGGAGGATGATACTGATTTGCCTTTGTTTAATGACTATTCGCAGGAATCGAAGTCAAACGAGGCGGTAGAAGCTTTTATGAATGATGTGTTGGATGATTCTCAAGAACTTGGGGAGAATGGTGTGGATAGTGAGCAGACTAATGCTATTGCTGAACC
>PXEJ01000336.1 GCA_003566215.1 Cyanobacteria bacterium T3Sed10_376R1m
CCAGTACCACCGAACCAGAAAAATTAGTCTATTTAAGTGCAAATAATAGTGATGATGAAGACGAAATAGACTTAGGTGAACTATGGCAAATCATTAGAAGAAGAGGACTAATAATTGCCACTACCACCATTACCTTAAGCGTCGGTCTATCTCTGTTTATTCTATCCAAACCCCCAGTATATAGAGGTACATTTGAACTATTAGTCGAACCTTTAAACCAAGAAGCAGGAGATTTGAGTTTTTTGGGAGACACCCTAACGGGCATAAATACTTCAAGCTTAAGAAATTCCCTAGACTATGAAAGTCAAATTAACGTCTTGAAAAGTCCCGTAGTCATAAACCCGATACTTGAAAATATTCAACTTCAATACCCTGAACTAGAACCAGAAAAATTTACAGAAAAATTAAATCTGCAACAATTAGGTCAAACTAAAATTATTGAAGTTAGCTACACTAGCGAATCAGAAGATTTAATTTTATTTATTTTAAATCAATTAGCTCAAGGATATATAGAATATCAAACCAATGACTATATCAGCAGTCTGAGCCAAGCTCAAGAATTTACTGTAGATCAAATTAGTCGTGTTCGCAATGATGTGAAAACTTTAGAATCTCAATTAGAGGATTTTCAAAAAAACAATAATTTAATTACTCCAGAATCTCGAAATAGTACCCTATCGGCTCAAGCAACATATATTTCCCAAGAAATAGAAAACATCCAAACTGAACTCAACGGCGTGAGAAAATTAGCCACTGAATTGGCAAATCAATTAGAATTATCTCCCGAACAAGGAGTCCTAGTTGCCAGACTACATCGAGAAGAAAACTATCGAAAATTAATTACCGAAATCAAAAACCTAGATAGTGAAATAGCAGTAGAAAGTATTAGATTAGGAACAGAGCATCCCACCATTTCAACCTTAATGGAAAAGAGAAATACTTTTGTATCTTTACTAAATCAAGAAACTGTCAAAATATTAGGGAGTCGAGGTGCAAATTTATCCCTAGACTTTTTAACCTCTGTTTCCAATAATGTGGAAGTGACCCAAAGATTTTTTGACACCAACAATCAAATTCAAGTATTAGAAGCAAAAGAACAAGGATTAAGGGAAGCACAAGAAAGACTCAATCAAGATATTAATGTTTTGTCCACCACCAGCAGAGAATTTAACCAAATTCAAAGAGAGTTAAGCACAGCAAGTCAAAGTTTAAATCGTCTGTTGGCTTTGAGTGAAAACTTGGAAATAGAAGTAGCTAAACAATCTTCTCCTTGGATGGTATTAACTCCCATTAATGACACTCTGATTCAAGACGTTTCTGGCAACACGAGAAAAATCGCTTTGATTACCATTGCTAGTTTGTTTGTGGGCAGTGCGATCGGATTTTTAATAGATAAGTTAGATTCTTCCATCCATTCAACCGATGAACTTAAAAACATAGTCAAGTTGCCCTGTCTTGCCACTATTCCCTACAATAAAAACCTCCCGAAAGTAAACAAAAAGTCCAAACAACAATTAGCTAAAAAATCTCCATCAAGCAGTTTTAACTTTAGAAAAAACAAATTTTTGAGGAAAAATGATGCCATTGATTTTAATTTGATTGATCATCTTGATGCTTACTTTTCTCTTTATACAAATATCAATCTTTTAGGTTCAGACGCATCCATTCGTTCTATTGTTATAGGGGCGGCTGAAGCTAGTGAGGGTAAATCGACAACCAGTGTTCTTCTGGCTAAAGCAATATCGATGATAGGAAAAAAGGTTCTTTTGGTTGATGTGGATTTTCGGAAGCCTCGAGTTCATAGATATTTAGGCTTAGAAAATGTTACGGGGCTAAGCGACTATATTACTAATGAAATAGATGTAAGAAAAATAATTCAAGAGTCTGATCAAGAAAATCTTTTTGTAATTACTGCAGGTACTGTGCCTCCAAATCCTACCAGAATTATATCTTCTCAAAAAATGGAGTCTTTAATGACTAATTTTAAAAAAGATTTTGACTTTGTTATTTATGATACTCCCCCACTAATGGGTTTTGCTGATGCCAAAATTATTACTCCTTTTACTGACGGGCTTGTTTTTGTTGTTGGTTTAGGAAATGCCCATCGTAATCGAGTTCAACAAACTATTAATGATCTACAGATGTCTAAGTTATCCATTTTGGGGATGGTAGCCAATGGGGTGAAAGAGTCTGTGGGAGATGGATACTATGGATATTACAACCAATATTACAATAATTATGGAGATAATTAGTTTATTTTCATTTGTTTAAGGTATTATTAAGGTTGCTATTTTTTTCTTATGGTTTTGCATATTTAAAATATATAATGTCTTTTGGTTATTTTTTATAAATTTTAGATAATTAAAATAATGGATTTTAAAAATTTTAATTCAACCTAATTTATATGTTTTAAGTATAGGTAAAAAGTGTTAAAAATATTTTATTTTTTCACTAAATAAACACAGAAAAATAAGTAAAATTTAAAACATTCTTGTTATTATAAAACTGTTAAATATGTTCCTCAATAATTCTAATAATTCTGAAACTATTATTTCAGCCAATCAAACTCCCAATGGATTACCGACTTTTATCTCAAATAAGATTGAGGAAGATGATGATGAAATTGATTTGTTGGAATTATGGGGAACAATCAAAAGAAGAAGTTTAATTATTTTTGGTACAGCCATCACTCTGACGGGAGTTCTCGCCACATGGATTTTAGCTATGCCACCAGTATATGAAGGGAGGCTAAAACTTAGGGTTGAACCAGATCAAAGTTCAAGTCAAAATTTAACAATGTTGAGTAATCTTTTGGGATCAAATAATATACCAACGAGTGCTAGTAATTTTGATTATGCTAGTGAAATTGAAATGCTTAAAAGCCCTTTAGTGATGACTCCCATTATCGGAGAAATTCAATCTTCTTATCCTCAGATTACCCAAGAAGATATTATGGATGATTTAACCCTTCAACAATTGGGAACAACTAAGTTTTTAGAAATTATTTATAGGAGTCAGTCTGAGTCTGAAATTTTATTTGTTTTAAATGAAGTTATTAATGGTTATTTAGATTATCAGTTAAATGGGCAAATAAGTAATCTTCATCAAGTTAAAATTTTTACTGATGAACAAATAGAAAAGTTTCGTCAAGATGTATTGGGGTTAGAAACACAATTGGAGCAGTTTCAGCAAACAAATAATCTTATAGATCCTACTTCTCAGAAAAGTATTTTATCTAGAAAGGCAGAAACTATTTCTCAAGAATTAGCAAATATACGGGTTGAACTAAGGGGAATGATAAAACTAGCCACGGAGTTGGCTAATCAATTAAACTTAACTCCTGAACAAGGGGTGCTTGTGGCTCGATTGCATAGGGAAGAAAACTATCGTCGATTGATTGCTAACCTCAATGAAGTTGACGGTGAAATTGCTGTAGAAAGCCTTAGATTTGGGATGGATCATCCAATGGTCAAAACTTTAGAAGAGAAAAGAAATGTTTTTGTTTCTTTACTAAACCAAGAAACTTATAAAATTTTAGGGGATAGAGCTATCAATATTCCTTTACAGTTTCTAACTTCTATTCCTAATAATGTAGAAGTTAGTCAAAGATTTTTTGATACTAATAATCAAATTCAGGTTTTAGAGGCGAAAGAAAATGAGCTAAAAAAAATAGAACAACAAATTAATCAAGAAATTAATAATTCTTCAACAATCAGTAAAGAGTTTTATCAAATCCAAAGGGAGTTAGAAATAGCTAATGAAAGTTTAGTTTCTCTTTTAGGTAGTAATCAACAATTAGAAATTGAAATTGCAAGGGAGTCTAATAATTGGCAGTTAGTTACTCCTATCAATGAGAGTGTTATTGAGGATGTTTCTGGTGTTACCAGAAAAATAACATTAGTTGCGATCGCAAGTTTATTTGTCGGTACGGGGTTAGGATTTATGGTTGATAAACTTGACTCTTCTATTCATTCTGTAGATGACCTAAAAAATTTAGTGAAATTACCTTGTCTGGGTATTATCCCCCATACCAAAAATTTACCTTCTGTAGGTAAAAAACATCAAAATAAAAGTTATAGTAAAAAATCTAATCCGATTCACTTTGATTTTAATAAAGGTAA